>DOZU01000043.1 GCA_003517845.1 Clostridiales bacterium
ACCGGGCTGCTGGTGCTGATCGTATACAAGCGAGTCCGCAGCCTGCTGCGCTGAACCGTACGCCCGCCCGGGCGGCGACGGCTGGGGGCGACCGCGGCCTCAGTCGCCGTCGCCCGGGGTCGCCGGCGGTGAAATCTGATCTTGGAGTCCCGCCAACCAGGCTTCCGGCAGACTCGCCTCCGCGTCCACACTCAGCAGCCAAAGGCCTCCGGCAAGCGGCGAGGTGCTGATTTCTCCCGTCACCTTGAACTCGTCGACGAGTCGCCGGGCGGCCTGTCTCGCCTGCTCCCGTTCGCTGAGCCGCACCTGGAAGCTATACATCGCGCACCCCCTGGTGCCATTATAACCTATCCGGGCAGGAATTGCGAACATCAGTTCCTTCTCGCTGGCACCTGGGGCAGAAATGACTGGAGCGCCCCCCCTTGCGTAATCGCTCCACCACGGCCTTGCACCCCGGGCGCAAACAGGCCTCGCCTGCCCGGCCGTACACGCGCAGGCGATCCTGGAATCCGCCGGGCAACCCCGCGCCATCCACGTAGCTCCGGACGGTGGTCCCGCGACAGGCTATGGCTTCGGAGAGTGTCTGCCCGATCGCGGCGTGCAGGGCGACGACCTCATCGGACGTCAGCGAACAGGCTCGGCGGCCCGGGTGAATGCCGGCGCGGTGTAAAGTCTCATCAGCATAGATATTGCCGATTCCCGCCACCACCCGCTGGTCCAGCAGCACCTGTTTCACGGGGGCGCGGCGGGAAAGCAGTCGGGCCGCCAGCACGGCCGGGGTGAAGTCGCCGGCCAGCGGCTCGGGCCCCAGATTGCGCAGTCCCCGGGGGGCTTCATCGCGAGCGTCGCCCACCACCAGGTGCACCCGGCCGAAGTGACGGAGGTCGGCCCAGGCCAGCTCAGACTGGTCGTCGAGGATGAGTGCCAGGTGAGTGTGGCGGGCGACGACTTCCGGAAGGGGGCCGGCCCCGGGCGGGCGGTGGATGAGCCTCCCCGCCATCATCAAGTGGAAGATCAGGTCGGCCGGTGCGGACCCGCGGGCGCGGCTGAGCCTTAGCAGGAGATATTTGCCGTGACGGCTGAGATCCTCGATGTTCCTGCCCGCGACCTCCCGGGCGAACTCCTCCGGCGAGCGGTTGGCGATGAAGGGACGGATCACCCGGACCGAGACGATGCTTCGCCCGACCAGGCGCGGGCGAAGACTCCGGCATATCGTCTCCACTTCCGGCAGTTCGGGCATAAATCAGGCTCCCTCCAGCCGCTGCAGATCATACCAGTTGGGGCCGGCCTTCAGGTCGACGGTGATCGGCACATCCAGGCGCATGGCCCCGGTCATGGCCTCCCGGGCCAGCCGGCCGATTTCCCCGATCTCGTCGGGAGGCGCCTCGAACAGGAGTTCATCGTGGACCTGTAAGATCATCCGTCCCCGCAGGTTGCGGGCCTTGAGTTCGCGGTGCACCTTGACCATGGCCAACTTGATGAGGTCGGCAGCGCTCCCCTGAATCGGCGTGTTCCGGGCGGCCCGTTCGGCGAAGCCACGGGTCTGGCGGTTGGCGCTGCGCAGTTCGGGCAGATAGCGGCGGCGACCCATCAGCGAACTGACATAGCCGAGGGCGCGAGCCTGCTCCAGGACCTTGCTGAAGTACTCCTGGACCTTGCCGTAGCGCTGGAAATAGCGCTCGATGTAGCGGGAGGCCTCGGCAACGGTGACTCCCAGGTCCCGGGACAGCCCGTAGTCGGTCATGCCGTATACCAGCCCGAAATTGACAGCCTTGGCCCGATTGCGGAGTTCCGGGGTGACGGCGCCGAATACCTCCCGCGCCGTGCGCGCGTGGATGTCCTCGCCTTGCTGGAAAGCTTCCACCAGTCCTGGATCGCCCGAGAGGTGGGCAAGGATGCGCAGTTCTATCTGGGAGTAGTCCGCAGCCAGGAGGCGGTGGCCAGGGTTGCTGGGCACGAAAACCTTACGGATACGCCGGCCGAGTTCCATCCTCACCGGTATGTTCTGCAGGTTGGGTTCCACGCTCGACAGGCGCCCGGTGGCCGTGCCGGTCTGGTTGAAGCAGGTATGGACGCGGCCGGTGGCGGGATTGACCAGTGCCCGTAACCCGTCAACGTAAGTACCCTTGAGCTTGACGAGCTGGCGGTGCTCCAAGATCCTCGCTACCACCTGATGCTGGGCTGCTAGTTCCTCGAGGACCTCGACATCGGTGGAAGGAGCCCCGCCGGGTGTCTTCTTCGCCGACGGGAGTCTCAGTTCCTCGAACAGCACCTGGGCGAGTTGGCGCGGCGAGTTGGGGTTGAAGGAGTGTCCGGCGAGCCCGTGGATCTCGCGCAGCGTCTCTTCAATGCGATCGCCCAGTTCCCTTGCCATCGCGTCGAGACCCGCGCGGTCCACCCCCACCCCGGCCAGTTCCATGTCCGCCAGCACGAGGCTGAGCGGCATTTCCACTTCGCGGAATAGCCTTCCCATACCATCTTCCGCCAGGCGCTCTTCCAGGACGGGGACCAAGCGTCTCACCATATCCACGTGCAGGGGCATGACGACGCCGAGGTCAGGCTCCACCGCCGGCTGGCGCTTCCCCGGCTCTCCCCGGGGGATATACGTATCCTCGCCCAGGTACTCCCGGGCCAGCGAGTCCGGTTCGTAATAGAAGCGGGCCGGGTCAAGCAGGTAAGCGGCGATGGCCGGGTCGAAGCAACTGGCGCCGGCCCCATCCGCGCCGCCCCCGGCCAGGACGGCGAGGAACTTGAGGTTGGCGGCATGCACCGCCAGTCCCGGCCGCCGGAGCATCCCGGCCAGGGCTCCCAACATCCTCTGCTGCGGCAGACCCGGAGTCATGAGGTCGGAAGCCGCACGGGCCCAGTAGATCGGCCCCTCGGCGCCGGCGAAGGCCAGTGAGCGAAGGGCGGCGACGGTCGGGCGGGAGTCGGACGCGGTGTACGCCAGCGCCACGGTACCCGCCGTGGCGAGTTCGTCGAGTCGCTGTTCCAAGAGGCCTATGTCCTCAAGCATGGCGGCTTCGGGTTGCGGTCCGGCGCGCCGGGCGGCCTCGCCTTCGAGGCCGAGCTTCTTGAGCAAAGCGCGAAACTCCAGCCGGCGGAACAGGTCGGCCACCTGGCCCGGATCATACGGCCGTACCCGGCAATCGTCCATGGCGAAAGCCAGCGGTACATCCTGCCTGAGCCGGGCCATGGCCCCGGTCAACCTGGCCTGGTCGGCATGTTCCTCGAGGGCGCGGCGAAGGCGCTCTGGTTCCACCCGCTCCAGGTTCGCCAGCAGCCGATCCAGGGTGCCGAACTCCGCCAGCAATCGGACCGCCGTCCGGGGACCCACCCCGGGCACTCCCGGCAAGTTGTCCGACGGGTCGCCCACCAGCGCCCGATAATCGATGAACTGGTCGGGTTCGATGCCGAAGCGTTCGCGGACGGCTCCGGCGTCGAGGACGGCAGTCTCGCTGACGCCTTTGAGCGTCAGTACCGACTTTACCCCCTGGCCGGCAAGCTGCAGGAAGTCGCGGTCGCCGGTGACGATCAGCGTCTCGGCCCCGGCCTCGCGGCTATGGCGGGCCAGCGTCGCCAGCACGTCGTCCGCCTCGTAGCCCTCGAGTTCGTATACGGGAACTCGCAGGACTTCCAGCGTCTCCTTGAGTAACGGCAACTGCGCCCGCAGGCGGTCGGGGGTGCCAGGGCGATGTGCCTTATACTCGCCGTACTCGGTATGCCGGAAGGTGGGCCGCCCGGTGTCGAAGACCACGGCCAGGTAATCCGGCTTCTCTTCATCGATCAAGCGGATGAGCATGGTCACGAAGCCGTATACGGCGTTGGTGTACAGCCCCTCGGCCGTGACCCAGGAATCGGGCAAGGCGAAGAAGGCCCGGTTAGCGAGGCTGTGTCCGTCAATGAAGACAGCTTTGCTCGGCACGAATCCCGGCCCCCTATCTCTGCGTCACCACCATTCTACCAGAATTCCTCCGAGAACACCTGGGCGGACCCCGCGGAGGGTCCGCCCGAACCGACACGGCTTCGTAACAATACGGCTGGGCTATGCCCGCCGGCGGCGAAGGTATCCCCGGACGCCGAGATAGGTGGCGCCGCCGAGTACGATGGCGGGAGCAAGGGCAAAGAGCCCCAGGAGAGCTCGTTCGCCGAGGTAAGCCAGCCAGCGCAGCGAACGCAGGAAGGCGTCGCGCAACCTGCCCCACAGGTCGCCCGCCGGCGGTGGGGGCACCTCTCGGGGCGGCACCAGGTTCACGGCGATGGTGGAGAAGCTGACCATCCGGTCATATTGCTGCAGCATGGCGGTCAATGACTCGATCTCGGCGCGCACCCGGGTACGTTCCGCCTCCACTTGCAGGACCTCGCCCACCGTGTTGGCCCGCCCGAGGATCAACAAAAGCCGTTCCTCTTGGACCCTGAGCGCGCGCAGCCTGGCATCGATATCCACGTAGGCCTGGGTGACATCCTGGCCGTGGATGCTCTTCTGGAGCACCTGTCCCTGTTCTTCGATGCGGGTCAGGAGGTCGATGAAGTTCTCCTGCGGCACCCGGAGCCGGAGGCTGCCCCCACGGCTCTCGCCCTCGCCCTGCCAGAAGTTCGAACTCTCCACAAACCCGCCGGCAACCTCGGTGAGGCCCACGATCTCCTGGAATGACCGGCGGAAGTCGGTCACGGCCACTTCCAGGTCCGCGTTCTGGATGATCTTACGGTCGCGCGGCATGAGCGTCAGTTGGCCGGCCACCTGAGCGCCAAACGCCTCGTCTCTCGGCGGGACCGGAGCCCCCGGCGCCACGGCTTTTGCCGGTTCCTGGGCGACGGCTGGTGCGACCTCGCCCTCCTCGCCTACGGCATCGGTCACTCGCGGCAGGCCAGGGGCCGTCGGCCAGGGGACCCGTTCGTCGAATGCTATCCCGGCAACCAGAAACAGGAGGGCCACGCCGGCAACCACCGCCGCCGCCCTCTTCCCGCGCAGGTCCCCCCACCGGCGGCTGAGCCGCAGCCACCCGGCCTCCGGGCGATCGGCCCCGGCAGCCTGCACGGCCCGCTCCACCCTCTGCCGGAAGCCCGGAGGGGGGGCAAGTTCGGGCAAGCTCCGGCACTGCTCGATGTTCCGGCCCAGTTCTTCCGCCAAAGCTCGACATCCGGCACACCCGGCGAGGTGCTCCTCCACTCGCCGGCGGTCGCTCTTCTCAATTACCCCGTCAAGGTAGGCCGAGAGGTGGTATCTGACCCGGTCGCACTTCACGGACTATCGCCTCCTCCCGCCGCACCCTTGTCTCCTCGGTCTGACCTTGAGACGGGTTGGTCGGGCGAAAGTTCCGCCCCGGCCAACTCGTCCCTCAGGGCCAGCCGAGCGCGGTTGAGCCTCGACTTCACCGTGCCCAGATTGAGCCCCAGGATCCGCGATATCTCCTGGTAAGAGAAGCCCTGGATATCGCGGAGGATCACCACCAAACGGTGCTCCGGCCCGAGGCGGCTGATGGCCTGGTGAACAGTACTCTGGACCTCGCGGCGCTCGACCTGTTCCTCGAGGTCGGTCTTGGGGTCGGCCAGTGCCCATTCGCGATTGCCTTCACCGCCGGGCGGAGCCTGGTCGAGGGACAGGGTGCGGCGCCGCTGGCGGCCCCGCAAGGCATCGAGGCCCACATTGGCCGTCACCCGATATAGCCAGGTGGAGAAAGCGCTCCGGCCGCGGAAGGTTCCGAGGGCGCAGAAAGCCTTGAGGAAGGCTTCTTGAGCCAGGTCAGCCGCATCGTCGGGGTTGCCGGCGTACCGGTAGGCCAAATTGTATACCTTGCGTTCGTACCGCCTCACCAGCTCGCTGAATGCGGCGCGGTCGCCGCGTTTCGCCGCGCTCACCAGCAACTCATCCTGAAACGAAGCCGCCGGCAACCCGGGATCAGTCCCGGCAGGGTTCAACGCCATGGATCCTGGCCTCCTTCAGTGGAAGACCTGCTCCCCGCTGCATCGACGCACGGGCCCGCTCGGAAGTTCCCCAAGATACGGCATGTCCTACGGGATCTTCTCGGGCAGGTCGGTCGATCCTCCTGGTAGGCTCAGGGATGATTCATGGACGCTCGACTCGGATCTCCCGGCGGTCTGCATCCCACATCGCCTTCATCCCCAGATCGGCCGCGAGCGCGGACAGGGGGAGGAAGACGTCGCCCCGCCGTGCGTCGAGTTTGCGGGCCAAGACGTGCACCTGTTCGTCGCGCACGAAGGCGGCACCCGTCAACAAGCGACCGCCGTCAACCACGGCAACACCTTGGAGAACCAGCGTCCGACCGTCCTGGGCTACCGTGAAGGGGAAGGCCGTCACGCGCCGCAGGTCATCGATGGCGATCCAGGTGCGGCCGGCCAGCGGGCGCGCCTGCTCGGGCGGGAGGGTGACATCCAACCCGAGGACCGGGGCCGCCAGCTCCCAGGGGACCCAGGGGGACCGGCCGATGAGCAGGCGCCCGTGCCCCAGAGGCCAATCGTTGAACCGTACGCCAGCGCCCAGATCGAAGTCGATGGCGGCGCCGTGCGCCTGTTCGGCAAGCCAGTCCAGTTCCGGCGCGGACAGCCGGTGAGCCAACTCCGCCGCCTCGAGCAACTCCCTCAAGGAGCCGGCCGATACGGGCGCCAGGCTGTAGATGTCGGGATGAGTCCGGATCCGGAATGCGCTCACCTCTCCCGGATCGGCGATGACCGACAACCCGCCTTCCCCGTACGCCCACCGCTTCGCGGAAGCCTCCAGGAACAGGGTATAGTAGGTGATAGTTACCCGCGTCCCCGTGCGGGTGAGGGCAGCCAGGGCATCCACATGCTGGTCATGCAGCCGGACGCACCCGCGGGAGGCCAAACGGCCGATGGACGCAGGATCGTTGGTGCCGTGCAGCCCATAACCGGGCAGGTCGAGGCCCACCCACCAGCGGCCTAGCGGGTTGGCAGGTCCCGGCCGTACCGGCGGGCGCCCATCCGGGGGAAACCACCAGGGATTGCGGGCGCGGCTCACGATCCGGAAAGACCCTCGAGGAGTGGGATGGGCGAGTCGGCCCACGGCGATCGGATACCTGGCGATCGGCAGGTCATCCCGGTAGACTACGAGTTCCAGCTCCGGCAGGTTGATGCGTAACTCGACCTGCGGGCGCTGGGCTGCGGCCGGCGCGCCCGGCAAGATCATGAATAGCAGTAAGCAGACCGTCGCGAAGACGAAGGGGGATCGCATAGTCACCGCCGTCGCCTCACCGCTTCGAGAGGTTTCCCGTGGTTGAGCCTATGCCGGCGACACCGGAACTATCAGGGCCGGAAGACCCGCCGCGGGCAGGGAGTTGTAGGGGCGGGCTCGGAACCCGCCCCTACCTCGGCCGCGGCCCCGCGCGCCCACAACCACGCGTACCGGCCCACGCACGGCCGTCACCACATTTTCGTAGCCAGGGAGGAAGCAGCCCGCCTGGCGAGAAATCACCGCCTACCACCGGGAGGTGCCATCTTGCTCAAAGGTTCCCGCGTGACCTTGCGCCCCATGGAGCGAGCCGATATCCCTACTTTTCAGCGCTGGATCAACGATCGATCGGTGAATCGCTGGCTACTGGTTCGCTGGCCCATCAGCTTCGACGAGGAAACCCGCTGGTATGAGGGCATGCTGCAGTCGGCGACCGACCGGGTACTCACCATCGTCACCCCGGATGGTACGGCCATCGGCAACATCGGGCTTCACCGCATCGACCATCGCCACGGCCATGCGGAACTGGGCATCGCCATCTTTGAGGAGAAGTACCAGAGCCAGGGCATGGGTACCGACGCCATAGTGACCCTTCTGCGCTTCGCCTTCGAGGAGATGCACTTGCATCGGGTTTCCCTGACGGTGCAGGAGGAAAACCGCCGCGCCCGCCGGTGCTACGAGAAGTGCGGCTTCCAGGTGGAAGGGATCGACCGGGAATCGATCTTCACGACCGGGATGTACATCAACATGGTGCGGATGGCCGTCCTCGAGCGGGAATTCTTCGCGCTCCCCGGAGGGCCGATCGACTTGTCCCCGCTAGCCGGTACGTGCTAGAATGGAAGCGCCCACGAGGAGCATGCCGGGGTAGCCGAGCTGGCACAGGCGGCGCACTCAAAATGCGTTGGGGCAACCCCCCGTGCGGGTTCGAATCCCGCCCCCGGCACCAGTTGTCTTGATTCAACCCTCGGCCAGCATCCCCCCGATAGGCTCGAAACGCGCGGTGAAGAAACGCAAGGCCGGCGGTTCATAGACCATCGTGAGCCCCTGGATCCGTTCCCGCCGGCGGTAGAGAGCGACCACCGAGTCGGCGACCACGTCCATGTGCCGGTCGGTATATACCCGGCGGGGGATGGTGAGCCTGACCATCTCGAGCCGGGGGAAATACTCGGTCCCGTCAGGACGGCGGCCGGCGGACACGTTGCCCCGCTCCATCGCCCGTACCCCCGAGTCAAGGTACAGCGCCGCGGCGAGGGCCTGGGCGGGATACCGGGCCTGCTCGACGTGGGGGAGGAAAGATCGGGCATCCAGGTACACGGCATGGCCCCCCACCGGTTCCACGATCGGCACGCCCGCCTCCTGGAGTTGTCCACCCAGATAGCGCACCTGGCCAATACGCCAGGCCAGGTAGTCGTCATCGACCATCTCCCGGATGCCCCGGGCCATGGCCTCCATGTCCCGTCCGGCCAGCCCCCCGTAGGAAGGCATCCCCTCGAACAACACCACCAGTTGTGTCGCCTTCTGGTACACGTCGAACTCGCGGGTGGCCAGGAAACCGCCGATGTTCACCAGGGGATCTTTCTTGCCGGACATGGTGCAGCCATCGGTATAAGACAGCATCTCCTTCAATATGTCCCGGCAGGAGCGATCCGCCTGACCGGGTTCCCGTTCCTTGATGAAGTAGGCGTTCTCCGCACAGCGGGTCGCGTCGCAGATGATCCGGAGGCCGCGTTCCCGGCAGAACGCGCTCACCTGCCTCATATTCTCAAGCGAAACCGGTTGTCCCCCGGCCATGTTCACCGTGACCGCCAGCGACAGATAGGGGATGCGGTCGGCGCCGACCCGATCGACGAGTTCGCGGAGCTTCCCGAGGTCGACGTTGCCCTTGAAGGGGTGGCCGCTGCGGGGGTCGTGGGCCTCGGGGATGACCACGTCCACGAAGGTCCCGCCCGCCCGCTCCTGGTGGGCGCGGGTGGTCGTGAAGTACATGTTACCGGGGACGTAGTCCCCCTGGCGGATCAGGATCTGGGAAATGATGTGCTCGGCTCCCCTGCCCTGGTGCGTGGGGATGACGTGGGGATAGCCGTAGATGTCTTGCACCGCCTCTTGCAGGGCATAGAAGTTTCGGCTGCCCGCGTATGCTTCATCGCCCAGCATCATCCCCGCCCACTGGTTGTCGCTCATGGCGGAAGTGCCGCTGTCGGTGAGCAAGTCGATGTAGACGTCCTGGGACCGGAGCAGGAACGTGTTGAATCCAGCCTCAACGCTCGCCGTTCGCCGGTGCTGGGGCGTGGTGACGGCGATCGGCTCCACGACCTTGATCTTGTACGGTTCGGCCTGCCTGCGCTGCAACGGTCTCCCTCCCAGGATCACTCGATGGGGCTGAAGCGGGCGGTGAAGTGGCGGAGGACGGGTGGTTCCTCGGTGATGGCCAGGCCCCTCACCGCCCGGCGCCGCTCGTAAACCCGCATGACGGTGTCCGCCACCCATTCGAGGTGCCGGTCCGTATACACGCGGCGGGGGATGGCCAGGCGCACGAGTTCGAGTTCGGGATGGCGGTCAGCGCCGGTAGTCGGGTCACGTCCGGCCAACACCGTGCCGATCTCCACGGTGCGGACTCCTCCCTCGCGATAGATTTCCACGACCAGGGTCTGTCCGGGAAGCTGCGCGGCATCGAGGTGGGGCAAGAAGCGACGGGCATCCAGATAGACGGCATGGCCCCCCGGCGGCTCCATGATCGGCACCCCGGCCTCCCGGAGGCGGCCGGCAAGGTGTCGGACCTGCCCTACTCTGTACCGAAGATACTCCTCATCGACCACCTCCTCGAGCCCGCGGGCCATAGCCTCGAGGTCGCGACCGGCCAACCCTCCATAGGTAGGGAAGCCCTCGAACAACACCGCCCATACCATGGCCTCCCGGTAGAGCGCGGGGTCGCGCACCGCCAGAAAGCCGCCGATGTTGACCAGGGCGTCCTTCTTCCCCGACATGGTGCAACCGTCGGCGACGTCCATCATCGCCCGGACGATCTCCCGCACCGGGCGGCCTTCCCATCCCGGTTCGCGCTCCCGGATGAAGTAGGCGTTCTCGGCGAAGCGGCAAGCGTCGAGGAAGAACCTCACCCCGTGGGAACGCGCGAGCGACGCCGCCTCCCGCAAATTGGCCAGCGATACCGGTTGACCGCCGCCGCTGTTGCAGGTGACCGTGGCCATGACCAGGGCGATCTTCGCAGGCCCATGTGCCTTGAGGGTGCTTTCCAGGCGGTTGAGGTCGAAATTCCCCTTGAACGGATGAGTGCTGGCCGGGTCATAGGCTTCGCGGATGGCCAGGTCCTGGCCGACTCCCCCCCGATGCTGGACGTGCGCCAGGGTGGTGTCGAAGTGCATGTTGTTCAGTACCAGCTGGCCGGGCCGGAGTATGGTCGAGAACAGCACGTGTTCCGCCCCGCGGCCCTGGTGGGTCGGAAGGATGTGTTCGAAGCCCATCAAGTCGCGGATGGCATCACGCAGCCGGTAGAAACTGCGGCTGCCCGCGTACGCCTCATCGCCTCGCATCAGCCCGGCCCACTGCGCGTCGCTCATCGCCGAGGTGCCGCTGTCGGTCAGCAG
>DOZU01000207.1 GCA_003517845.1 Clostridiales bacterium
TCGGCGGACATCTCGAGGCTGAAGACCAGGGTGGGCAGATCGCTTTCGAGGGCGGCATGTCGCGCCAGACACAGCGCGAGCGCCGTCTTGCCATGGCCGGGGCGTCCCGCGATCACGATGAAGTCGGAGGGCTGCAGGCCGGACGTGAGCCGGTTGAGGTCGGCGAGTCCGGTGTCGATACCTGTCAGATCCGTCTTCCGGCGGTACAGGTCCTCGATGTGGTCAAGCGAGCGTTGGAGGACGTCCTTGAGCATGTGGTGTTCGCGGCGCGCCCCCCGCTGGGTGACGGCAAACACGGCCTGCTCAGCCCGATCGAGGAGGGCGGGGAGTTCCTCGCTTCCCGAGTAAGCCATTTCCTGTATTCCGGTGGCCGACGCTACCAGGGCCCGGAGCAAAGCCTTCTGCTGCACGATCCTGGCATAGTGCTCGGTGTGAGCCGCGGTTGGCACGAAGGCGGCGAGGTAGCCCAGGTAGGTTATGCCGCCCACCCCCTCCAGCCAGGAGCGGCGGCGCAGTTCCTCGGTCATGGTGACGAGGTCGATGGGCTCCCGTCGTTCGAAGACCGCGAGGGCGGCCTCGAACACCCGCCGGTGGGCTTCGCGATAGAAATCATCGACCCGCAGGAGTTCGGAGGCACGGACGACCGCCTGGAGATCGAGGAACATCGCTCCCAGTACGCTCTGTTCGGCCTCGAGGCTGTGGGGTGGAATCCTTGGCTCGGCGACCACGATGTTCTACCCGCTAGGCGGGCACGGGGCCCCGGCGCGATTGGCGGGTGCGGCGACGTGGGGCCTCGGCCCGGGGAGCGCTATGCTCGCATGCGGCAGGCGGCATCACCAGGACCAGGGGAAGCAACTCTTCGGCGGTGCTCACGCCACGCAGGTCAAGACCGTGGGTGTCTCCCGGGAACTCCTTCAGGTTTTCGGACGGGATCACGGCCCGCTTCATCCCTGCCTGCCGGGCTCCGTACAATTTCTCGGCGAGCCCGCCGACCGGCCGGACTCTCCCCTGCAGGGAAATCTCGCCGGTCACAGCTACATCCTGGCGCACCGGATGGCCCTGTAGGGCGCTGACGACCGCCAGGAGGATGGCGGTCCCGGCCGAGGGCCCGTCCACCCGGCCACCGCCGACCACGTTCACATGGACATCGTAGTTCGCCAGATCCTGGCCGGTGATGCGGCGCGCCACCGACAGGGCATTGAATACGGAGTCGCGGGCCATGGTGCCGGCGGTATCATTGAAGCGAAGTGAGCCCTTGCCTGGTTCCCGGGAGGGGAACACCACTGCCTCTACTTCCAGGATGGAGCCCAGGTAGCCCGTGACCGCCATGGCGAACACGCGGCCCACTTCCTGGCCTGGGTAGCCTTTCTGATTCACATTTGGGATGAGGCGACTGCATTTCACCACTTCGCGGACGGCGTCCTGGGGTAAGACTAGCCGACTCCGCTTGCGGCGGTTGAGGAGGGCCAGGCTGTAGGCGTCGGCAAGGATCCCTATCGCCTTCCGGCCTTCGGTAGTGTAGTCGGCGATGAGTTCGGCGACCCCCTTTTCGAACTCGACCCCGAGCTTGCGCCCGGCGTCATGGACGATCTGTACGATCTCGGTCGGAGTCAGGGGTTCGAAGAACACCTCGGCGCACCGGGAACGCACGGCAGGATTGATGTCTTCGGGGCACCTGGTCGTAGCGGTGACCAACACGAAATCAGCCGGGGCACCTTCCTCGAACAGCTTCTTGATATACTTCGGCACTTGCGGGTCGGACGGGTCGTAGTACGAGGAATCGAAGGTGACGCGCTTCTCCTCGAGTACTTTGAGTAACTTGGCCTGGAGGAACAGGTCCATCTCGCCTATTTCGTCGATGAACAGGACACCGGTATGGGCTTCAGTCACTAGACCCAGCTTGGGTTCGGGGACGCCGCCTTCGGCCAGGTCGCGGCGCGCGCCCTGGTAAATCGGGTCGTGCACCGAACCGAGCAGAGGGTTAGTGATCTCGCGGGGATCCCAGCGCAAGGTGGCACCGTCCACCTCCACGAAGGGGGCATCCTTGCCGAATGGGCTGTGCTTGATCTGCTTCGCCGCCTCAAGCACCAGGCGCGCAGCCGAGGTCTTGCCCACGCCCGGTGGACCGTATAGGATCACGTGTTGGGGGAATGGCGCCGCTATCTTGGCCAACAACGCCCGCACGGCCTGTTCTTGCCCCACAATCTCTTCGAGGCAGGCCGGTTTCAGGATCTCGATCACCGACCTGGTCAGTCGCCGTTGATCCATCTTCTCGAGGGTGGCGTACCGCTTCAATGTCTGCGCGGTCTCCGGACTTCCCGCCTCTTTCAGCGCCTGGATGCGAAGTTCTTTCACGTACTCCTCATGCCGTTGCTGCATCCGTTCGGCGATCTTCTTGTCGATCCGGTCTTCTACCGATCGCCGGGCCAGGAGGTCTGCGAGTTCGTCCTCTATCTCCTCGAGCGCCCGTGGTACGTCGTCCAGGCTGGGAGGAAGGGCGATCGTCGGATCCTCGAATACCAGCTTCTGCAGTGCCTGGACCTGTTCCTCGAGGACGGATGACTGCATTCCGTCAAGCGCCTCGAGCTTCCCGGCCTTCAATACGAGCTTGTCTGGCCCATAAAGGTTCGACAATAGCCCGAACAGGGCTCCTACCTGACGGCCCAGTCCTTCGCGATCCGGGGCGCCCCGGTCGGCCAAACCACTCACTGTGTCGCTCCCCCTCCACCTTCACCTTCCACCCGAACTTCCACGACGGCTTGCACCTGGGGGTGGAGTCGCACACCTACGCGGTACGTGCCGAGGCTCTTGATGGCATCGTCCAATAACACCCGGCGCCGGTCCACCGCCACTCCTGCCACGGCGGCGAGACCGTTCGCCACATCCTGGCTCGTCACCGATCCGAACAGGCGCCCCTTCTCGCCCGCCCGTGCCCGGATGGTCAGGCTGAGCGCCTCGAGCCGTGCCGCAGTCTCCCGTGCCGCTTTGAGTTCGCGCGCCGATCGTTCTGCCGCTGAGTCCGCCCTGGCTCTCGCCGCGCGTTCAACCCCGGTGGATGCCGGGCGGGCCAATCCCCGCGGGATCAGGTAGTTCCGGGCATAGCCATCGGCCACCTCCCGGATATCATCCCGCGCGCCCAGCGCGGCGACATCCTGAAGCAGCACCACCTTCATGTCTTTCCACCTCCCACGTTCCCTGCTGGCCGGAGCTTGCGCCAGTCAAGAGCAGTGTCTATCAGTCCGACCAGCATGGCAAGCCCGCTAAGGAGCGGAACGACGAATACGTAAGCCACCGCGGCGACTTTCGCGAGCCGGTTCAGTCGGAAACGGCCGAGCCACCAGTAAATGACCGCCAGGCCGGAGACGAGAAAGGCGAACTGTCCCGCCAGCATCAGGTTGGAGCCTGCCGCACTGGCGAGCCCTGGCTGCGCGCCATCGATATACCTCAACCCGATGCCAAGGGGCAAGACCAGCCAGGACTGTCGTGGCAACCGCCAGGAGGCAAAGGGCGGGAAAGCCGAAATGGGGTGTCCGAGGCGGCGCAGTACGAGCACAGCCAGGCCGTAATTGAGGCCCGCCAAGGTCAGGGCCGCCATCGCCAGGGTGAACGGGAATAAGATGCCGAGCAGCAACTCCATCTGTTCGCGCATGGGGCCGATGATGGCAGTGACATCCATCCCCATGCGCGCGTATAGCCGCGCCGATAACTCGAGGCCCTCGTCGAAAGCTGTCCGGTACAGGTGTATTGGATTCTGGCCCACCACCAGCAAAGTCATGGCCAGGCTAAGCAAGTTTGAGAGCAAGGCCGCCCCGCTGGCCGCCGCCAGGGTCAGTCCGGGGCTTGCTCCCCGGCGGAACGCTTCGCCGAGGACCACTCCCAGGGGGCCCAGCGTGAACACCAATCCTAGTGCCGGGATCAGCCCGATGGTCCCCGCCAGGAGCAGCCCGGTCACCGCGACCACCAGCAGGCTCAGGCGCATACCGTGACGCAATTGGGCCAAGAGCACGGGAACCGGCCAGGTCAGCGCCGCCAAGAAGCCGATCAGCGGCAGGTAGATCCCCGCAAGCGCCAACAGGACCGCGATCGCAGCCAGAAGTGCGCCTTCGGCCAAGGAACGGGTGGGCATCGCCCGGGGATTCATCATCGCTGCCCCTGAAAGCGTTCGCGCAGTAGGCTCAAATCTCCATACCAGGTCTCCATCTCGTGGCCCTCGCGAATGTTGCGGTCCAGCTTCGCCACCACGGCGTTGTCCACGCGAATGCCATCCAACCCTACCCGGAGACCCAACAAGTAGCAGGAGATGATGAGACCGGCGAGGCTGTCAAGCACTACCTCGGGGTCGCCCTTGAGGAGCGCCTTACAAACCGACCCCGGGCCGGCCACCATCTCTGCCTTCAACCATTCTACAGTGCGGGCGTTGTGCGCTATCCCCTGGGACTGCCTCAAAGTCGCCGCCTCCGCAGGGGCATTCGGTACGGCGCCGCACGATCCCTCCGCCGTTAGACCGCCAGTATTTCCCTGCTAGTCGATGACAAAGGGCAGCAGCGCTATGACCCTGGCTTGCTTGATGGCCGTAGTTAGCTGCCGTTGGTGCCGGGCGCAGTTGCCGGTCACTCGGCGCGGCATGATCTTGCCGCGTTCCGACAGAAAGCGCTTGAGCTTGCCTGCGTCCTTATAGTCAATGCTCGTCGCCCGATCCACGCAAAAGCCACACACCTTGCGCTTGGGGCGGCGGCCGCGTTCTCTTTTTGCCAAACTCGTCATGCCTCCTTCGGTCACTTAGAAAGGCAGATCGTCCTCTGGAAGACTGGCCTCCTGGCCGAAACCGGGCGCTGCGGGGTCGGATGCCTGACTCCCGGGGGCTCGGTCCAGGAACCTTACATCCTGGGCCACAACCTCGGCAGCCCGCCTGCGCCCGCCGTCTCGTGCCTCATAGCTGCGAATTTGCAGCCGGCCTTCCACTGCCACCAGTCGACCCTTCGACAAGTAGCTATTGCAGGTCTCGGCCAGCTTCTGCCAGGTGACAATCGGTATGAAATCGGGTTCCCGCTCCACCCCTTCGCCCCCCCGGGGACGTTGCACCGCCAGGGTAAAGCTGCAGACAGGCGTCCCCTGGGGCGTGTAGCGCAGTTCCGGATCCTGGGCCAAGCGGCCAATCAGGATCACTCGATTGAGCATGCCTGCTACACCTCCGGGGATTCTGCCTCCGGGGTCACAGGGGGTCCGGCGGATGGCTTCCCTGCCGGTCCGATGGGTCCCAGCGAGGTGGTCGGCTGGCCGGACGACGGAGCGCTGCTGGCCGGAGCGGCCACATCGGGCTCGCGCTGTCGCCGCGCCGGCGCCTCCCAGCGAATGATCAGATAGCGCAAGACATCCTCATTCAGGCGGAATGCGCGTTCGAGTCCTTTCAGCGTGGGCGAGTCGGCCTTGAAGCGTAGGATGGTATAGTATCCATCACGCTCTCCGCCGATCTCGTAAGCCAGACGACGCTTACCCCAATCATCACGGTGTTCGATGGACCCGCCACCTGAAGCGATGAGTTCGATGACTCTACCGACCGTGGTTGTCAGGGCTTCTTCTTCCAGAGCTGGTCGCAGGATGAATGCAGTCTCGTAAGTTCGCATGTCCCTTCACCTCCTCCCCTTGGACATTGGCCCCGTGCTATGGCACGGGGCGGGGTCGGACATGCTCTGAGGGAGATTATATCACTAGGGTGGAGCGCGGGCAACTGCCGCCGGCCCCCCGTTCCGCTCGGTCAGCCCGGCGCGCGGAACCGGAAGAGGATCACGTCGCCGTCGGCCACCCGATAGTCCCGCCCCTCGACGCGAATCAGCCCTCGTTCCCTGGCGGCAGCCAGGGAACCCGCGTCCGCTAACTCGCGGTACGATAGCACCTCCGCCTTGATGAAGCCTTCGGCCATGTCCGAATGAACCTTCCGGGCCGCGGCGACGGCCGTCGTCCCCTCGGAAACTAGCCAAGACCTGGCCTCGCTAGCGTTGGCGGTGAAAAATGTGACCAACTTCAGGGGATGGAGCAGCACTCTGGCCAACGCTCCGGGTTCGGAGGCTCCCAGTTCCCGGGCGAAAGCCACGCGTTCCGTCGGCGGCAAGTCCCCCAACTCCATTTCCAAGCGGGCCCTGACGGACGCCAGGGGCACCCCATCGATCGCCGCCCGGCGGCACAACGCCTCCCAGCACAGGCCAGGCTCAAGGGGAGCATCGGAGGAGTTGGCCAGGTAGAGGCAAGGCTTGGCAGTGAGAAGGAATAGTTGCCTCAGGGCATATTCGCGGTCGGACGGATCGAGGTCGCGGGATAGCGGCCAGCTACCTCGGTCCAGGCGATCCTCCAGGGCCTGCAACAGAGTCAACTCGCGCGCGGCCACCTGGTCGCCCGCATGGGCTGGCTTATATACTCGGTTGCGCCGCCGGCGGATTGCTTCCAGGTCCGCGAGGGCCAGTTCGGTGAGTACGATGTCCAGATCCCTGACCGGATCCAGGGTGCCCAGGGGGTGACCGGCACTCGAGGAGTCGAAACAGCGCAGCACGTGGACGATGGCGTCGACCTCCCGGATGGCGGCGAGGAATTGGTTGCCGAGACCCTCGCCCTTGCTTGAGCCCGGGATCAGGCCGGCGATGTCGATGACGTCCAGCGTCGCTTCGGTGGCGTAGCCGGCACCGACTATGACGCGCAGCTGATCGAGCCTGGGGTCGGCCGCCGGGAGCTTCCCAAGATGGGGTTCGATGGTGGTGAACGGGTAGTTGCCCACGACGGAACCCCCGCCCGTCAGGGCATTGAACACGGTCGACTTGCCGGCATTAGGCAAGCCGACCAAGCCCCAGGACCAGGTCATGACGTAGCTTCGTTCCCGAAATCCGTCCCGAGCACTGCCCGCACCGCCCGCTCGAACTTGTCTCTGGGCAGCATTACCCGGCGGCCGCAGCCCAGGCACTTCAAGCCGAAATCCATCCCCGTTCGGGTCACCAACCAGCGATCCGAACCGCAGGGGTGGGTTTTCCTCATGCGGACCACTTCACCAACCACGAAGCGATGGCCGATCGGGCCCATGGTCTCACCGCCGCGGGGATTCGCGGGCCGACGGGAGGGACGGGCGGGTAGCCGCCAGCCCGGCGGCATCCAGTGCGCGCTTCACTTGTAGTCGGAGATCGCGTGCGACTGGGCCCTGCTCCATGGGCCGCGTACGCCCGCCGACCAGGAGTCGGACGCTCGTTTCGGTCAGGTCCTCTATTCCCCGAACGGCCGGGGCCTGCACGATCGCCGGGTTCCCGGTTGAGTACCGGAGAAGGGTCTCGTCAATTACCCGGCGGACATGGTCAATATCCGCTTCGTAGGGGACGCTGACGGTGAACGAGACGTCCATGTCCCCCCGACTGAGGTTGGTGACCTCCTGGATGCGTCCGTTGGGGATGACATGCAGCTCTCCGCCGAGGGCGCGCAATCGGGTGGTACGGAGGCCCATCTCCTCGACGACGCCCTCAAGTCCGGCCATTCGGACCAGATCGCCCACGGCAAACTGATCTTCCAGCAGGATTAGAAACCCGCCTAGAAAGTCACGCACCAGACCCTGCGCGCCGAATCCCACCGCCAGTCCGAACAAACCGGCTCCGACCAGTAGCGACCGTGTGTCCACTCCCAGCAGCGAGAGGGTGGTGACGGCCACAAGGAAGTAGACGGAGTAGCGTAGGATGCTATTGACGAGGCCGGCCAGGGTCCGAAGACGCGGGGAGTCCAGGTAAGGGGCGGCCGCCCGGCCCGGCGGCAGCGCGCGGGCGACTGTCTTGCGAGCTAGAGCAAGCGCCAGCCATCCCAGGACGATCACCAGTGCGATTTGGGCCCCGCGGTTGGCCAGTACCACCGGCAACAGCGCCGCGAGCTGTCCTCCCCCGGCGGTCAGATTGCGAGACTGGTCCAGCAGCATTGGCTCGACGTCCTCGTCTATGGCGTTATCATGGCCCCCAGGCTGAAGGCCATCGGCACCAGCAAGTGAAACAGGATGAGCCCCAAAGGAGCCAGAGCTGACCCTTCGAGGACCGCCGCCAGCCCCGGGAACAGGGGGACCGCGGCGGTCGCCAGACCGATCGCGACTACGACCATCACGCCTTGTTCGGCAATGCCGGCGCAAACTCCCAGTAGCCGGCTGCCCGGTCCGATCAGGGGGGCGGCGGCCAACATGCGGGTCAGCAGACTTCCCACCCCGATCAATACGACCCGGAACGCGAGGAACAGACCGGCGAAGCAAACGGCTGCCACCAGGTAACTGCCGAGGAGATGGTAGACGACGTCGCCCAGCGTCGCGAGATTCCCTCCGGCAATGGCCGCGATGGCCGGCCCCTGTTGTACCAGGAGTTGCCTCAGCCAGCCCGCCACAGGTAAGGCGGCCAGAGCACCCTCAATTTCCGCGGGGCTCATGTCTGCCAGGCGCATGGCCACATCCGGTATGGGAAGTCGCAGGTACCGCTGGAGGAACGCCCCGGCCGCGTCGGCGGTGCCATGCGTGGATTGGAGCCAGGCGGCCACGCGCGGGGTGGCATAGGCTGATGCCAGCAGTGCCAAGAGCAGGCCGCCCAGTCCCACGAACACCGCTCCGATCCCGCGCCGAAACCCTCGGAAGGCGCCCATCCCGAGCAGGATCAGGATGCCCGCATCCAGCCAGTTCATCGCCTTGTCCCCCCCAGGACGATGATGCCCAAATTGGCCAGTACCGCCACGGCCGCGGGATTGGCTCGGCCCCGTAGCACGGTGGCGGCTACTTCGATGCCGATAGCGGCCGCCACTCCCAGAACAGCATAGAAGGCGAGGTCGATTGCGTAATCGCCGTAGAAGATCGGCGAACGCTCCCGGCTGGATGCCAGAGCGAGGATGAGATCGCTGATCACCTTCACCAGCAGGAAATAGACCGCGGCGAGGATCGGGGCGGGCAGGCGGAGGCCGGCGAGCGTTTTCCCCCAGTCGAGGGAAAGGGCGGCGGCGGTCGTGCCAACCAGGATGAACAGATGTAGACGGAACCCCTTCATGGGCCGACACCAAGCCGACTCGCGGCGGCGGAGGTAGGCGGGTCGATGATGCGGTACATGGCCATTCGCCAGTCCTCGTATACCACCAGCAAGTTCGCGCCCTCCGCCGTCAGGTCTATGTCGCGAATCAGACCGCGCGGGACCCATCGGCCAACCCTCTCGCCGTCCTCCAGGTATGCCTCAAGCTGGTCGCGGGTAGCGACCATAATTAACTTCGAGCCAGCTTCCAGGGCCACGCCTGGCGATCGCAGGGGCCGCCGCCAGGCAAGTCGGCCCTGCTGATCGTAGACCTGGAGGGCGGTTGCCGTCAACACTATCGGCCCTCCTCCCGGCAGCAGGCTCACATCCCGTACTCCTTCCGGGTAGCGCCAATCCCCGATGAGCCGGCCACTCTCGAGGTCCAGATAGTGGACCGTCTTGGAGTCCGCCGCCACGACGTACTCGCCCGCCGCACACAGCTCGAGCCGAGACACAATTCCGGCCGCCAGGCGGTGGACGGCGGTCTGCCGTCCGCCGTCGAGCACGTGCAGGCGTCCCTCCGGCCTGTCCCCGTCAAGGCTCATCACCCCGAGTACCATCCGTTGCCCGTCGACGGTGGCGACGCTCAGCAAGGCGCCCCCCGGGAGGTCATAGCTCTGGACGCGGCCTTCCAGCCCGATGCGGATTCGCAGGCTCTCGCCGTACGGGTGTTCCCCGGTCAGGACCGGTACCACGTCGAAGATCAGCAGGGCCATGGCTGGTTCAGCGGCGGGCAGTGGCAGTACCAGGTTGTCAGCCGGCAAGGACGTCTCAAACAGGCCGCGACCCTGGGAGTCCAAGGCGCGCAGTCGTTCCGCCTCGCGAACCAGGATGAGGCCCCCGGGAGTCACGGAAGTGGTCACCCCAGCCGCCGCGTCCATCTCCCAAACCGGTTCCGGCTGCACCAGCGGCTCCCCGGTCCGCCACCGATGCCCATCGCGCCTTGACCCAAGCCACCATGCAGCCATCAGGGTCACTCCCAGCAGCAGCACGACGGCGAGGTTGGCGCGCGGGTTAACCATGGCCAGCCGATCCTGTCACCATGGGGCTTCAGTTCGCCGAGTACTCGTCTCCTCCTTCACCGGCTGCATAGCCCTGCAGGGACCGCCATATACTGGATTCCGTGGATACTGCGGGGATGAGGTGGCCTGCTTGCTTGCTGGAGGACGCGGACGAGACCCGCTGGATCGAGTCAGGGTACACTGCGGGGATCCGGCGGCACCCACGATCCTGGCCTGCCGGCTGCGGGGGCTGCTCAGTGAACTCGGCTACCCGACTCGGCCGGTCCTGGCGATCTGCGTCGGGTCCGACCGTTCGACGGGTGACTCCTTGGGTCCAATCGCGGGCAGTCGGTTGGCCGAGCTGGCGCTCCCCGGGCTGGCAGTCCATGGTACCCTTGAGGAGCCGGTCCACGCCACCAATCTCGAACAGGTCCTCGCCGCGACCTCCCTGCATTACCCGGTTCACGTGCAGGTCGCGGTCGACGCCTGCTTGGGAGACCCTGAGGCGGTTGGCACCATCGGCCTGGGGCGGGGGCCGCTTCGCCCCGGATCCGGTGTCAACAAGCACCTGCCTGAAGTTGGCGATGTATCGCTCACCGGGGTCGTGAACATCGGCGGGTTCATGGAGTACTTTGTGCTCCAGAACACCCGGCTGTCGTTGGTATTTCGGATGGCCCAGGTGATTGGCGAGGCATTCCGCCTCATGATCACCCAGCCGGCGGCGGTGAGCCGGGACCGACGCTGGGGTGACAGCGCGCTCACCTCGCCTACTGCTCCGGCGCGAATTCGGTCAACAGGCGGATGACTTCCTCGTCGGTGACCTGACCGAAGACCTGGTAAAATTGGCCGACCGCGTAGAAGGGCTCAGGTGATGCCAGGCAAACTATCCGATCAGCTTGGCCGGCAAGGCGCTCTAGCGTCTCGCGCGGCGCCACCGGCACTGCCAGCAAGACGTGGGCGGGCCGCTGGCGTCGTATTGCCAGCAAGGCGCCGGCCACCGTGGCCCCGGTCGCTATGCCATCATCGACGAGGATGATGGCGCGATCGGTGAGGTTGGGTAGCGCCCTGTCTCCTCGATAGCGAAGCATCCGTCGTTGGACTTCCGCAAGCTGCCGTCCGGCCTCCTGCTCGATGAAGTCCTCGGGCACGGCGAGCCCCCTGATCAGGCGCTGATCCAGATAAAGCGTTCCGTCGGGGGCGACGGCCCCCACGGCCAATTCCTCGTTGTGGGGAGCGCCGATCTTCCGGGCGATGATCAGGTCGAGGGGTGCCCCCAGCACTCGGGCCACCTCGGCCCCCACGACGGCCCCTCCCCTGGGGACGGCCAAGACGAGGGGGGCGCGCAAGTCAATTCTAGCTAACCTCCGGGCCAGTCGCCGGCCGGCGTCAACCCGATCGATGAACAGCATCGCCCGCCACCTTCAAGTCCATCGGCGCCAGTGGGGTGCCGGCCACAACGCGAAGGGCCCCGGGGACATTGGTGAAGGTAGCCGGGATCTTGCCCACCAGTTCCCCGTCGATCTGGATGGAGAGGGGGACCTTCGAACGAACTACAACCTCTCTGGCCTTATGGCTGGTGACCTTGGGGTGGAGGACATGCAGTCCCTTGAACAGCGATGGGACCATTCGCAGGACTTCGATCTTTGACAAGGCGCCCACGATTACCACGTCCACCAAACCGTCATCCGTCTCGGCCAGCGGACAGATGCGCATTCCGCTCCCGTAATACTGAGTATTGCCCACTGCAGCTGTAAACGCGCGGGGGCGGTGCATCACCCCATCGAGTTCGAGTTCGAGGTCGACCGGGTTGAAAGTGGCGAGTGTCACCACGATGCCGAGGACGTAAGTGAGCGGTCCCGGCAGATACTTGGGCCAGCGGTTGGCCAGGGCTGCCACCTCGCCGTCGAAGCCCACCCCGCCCGCCCCGACGCAGTAGCGATCCCCTACCCGTATCAAGTCCATGGGGCGCGTGCGGGGTTCCCGCAGCAACTCGGACGCCTGGGAGGGAGTGGCGGGTATGCCCAGGGTGCGAGCGATGTCGTTGCCCGAACCGGCGGGGATGATGCCGAGAACGGTCCGGGAAGCATCGCCGCGCATGATGCCGTTTGCCGTCTCATGCACCGTGCCGTCGCCGCCGAAGGCTACCACCAGTTCATAACCTGCCACACTCGCGTCCCGCGCCAACTCCATCGCGTGGCCGGCCCGCTGGGTGTAGGCGGAGTCGAAGCTGCGAATCGCCGCCAACTGGTCTTTAAGCTGAATCCACATGCGGCGGGCACGACCGGCGCTCGCCGTGGCGTTGACGATGACGAAGGTTTTCATCGTGGCTCAGACACCGCCGTCCGCCGGCTTGCGTGGAGCCTTTCCCGGCAATTCCGCACTTCTCATGGCACAGCTGCCTTGGAAGAACGCTCCTTCGTTGATGATCAGCGCGGCGACCTTGATGTCGCCGGTGAGTTTGCCGGTGGCGATCAACTCGAGTTT
>DOZU01000234.1:0-5807 GCA_003517845.1 Clostridiales bacterium
GAAGTCCGCCGAACTCGAGCGTCGCCTGTACGGCGGCCAAGTCGCCAACCCAAAAGAACTCGAGCAGATGCGCCGGAAGTCCGAGCAGGTAAAAGAGGAACTATCTTCCCTGGACGACGGCGCCCTGGCGGCAATGGAGGAACTCGAGTCGTTGAAACCGGCCATGGTAGTGGAGGAGCGGGAGTTGACGGCCGCTCGGGATGCGCTGGACGACCGGGAGCGCGAGCACGGCGCGCGCCGAGCTGAGGTCGACACCGCCCTGTCATCGCTGCCGGCCCGGCGTCAGGCCCTGGCTGCGGCCATCGAACCCGGGTTGTTGGCCGAGTACGAGCGGGTCCGGATCCGCCGCGGGGGAGTCGGCGCCGTGGCCCTGGTCAAGGGCATCTGCAGCGGCTGCCGGGTGACGGTGCCGCCCATGCTGCTCAGCAAGTCGCGCCAGGGCCTGCCCGTCAAGTGCGAAAGCTGCGGGCGGATATTGTGCTGGGCAGACTGAGCCCGGTGAGCCACATCATCCTGTCGCCGCCTCGCTTTGCCGCCAGGCAGTAGAGGATTGCGGCCTCCTAGGCCCGGCCAGCCCGGGCCAGGATCCGCGCGGTCGTTCGGAAGTGCAGCTTGGCCACCCGCCGCAGCGCCTCCGGCCCGTGGGTCCTCACGACCCCCAGCGCCGCCTCCTCCACCGGAGGCCCCGCTCCCTTGGGCAGGGGCAGCCCGATTTCCTCCCCCAGCGCCGCTAAACGCTTGAGGAACTCGTCGCGGGCGACCACCGAGGCGGCGGCCACCGCCGCATCCGCCTCCGCCCCGGGATACTGCACCAGTTCCACCTTCCTGCCGCGCTCCATCAAAGCCGAACGCACGAACGCCTCGTCGCCGAACTGGTCGGTTATCACCAGGGGGCAGTCCACCTGGGCGAGCAGGTTCTCGATGGCCCGCGCGTGCGCCCAGGCGAGCATGCGGTTGAGATTGCGCATGCGGCCGTACAGGTCGTTATACTTCTCCGGCCCGATGGCCACCACCGATACGGGACAGCAGCCCCGCACCCGCCCGGCCAACTTGCGGACTCTCCCGTCGCTGAGCTGCTTGGAGTCGCGCAGACCATCCGCGGTGAGTTCCGCTGCCGCGGCGGCATCGACCAATATCGCCGCGGCCACGAGCGGGCCGAAGTAATCGCCCTTTCCCGATTCGTCCGTACCGATGTGGGGGAAGCTCACCGCCGCCGTTGGCATGGAGTTCACCTCCACTGGAGTTTGCCGCGCTGCGGCGGTTGACCTCCTCGGCCTCGCCGGCTTCCCGCCACGGCCGAGCCATGCCCCTGGTCCAAGCGCTGGGCTTATCCTTGACCGGGGACTTCTGGCAGTTCGGCATAGCGGCCAGGCACCTGGTACTGCCCGCCATCACCCTGGGGCTCCCCTCGGCAGCTCTTGTGGCCCGCTTGACTCGCTCCGCCATGCTGGAGGTGCTCGGCGCCCAGCCCCCGACTCCCGAATGGGGGGCCATGCTCAGCCGGGGAAGGGAGTTTCTGCGCTTCGCCCCCCACATTCCAACTTACCCGGGCCTGGCCATTTTCATCACGGTCATCGGCTTCAACTTCATCGGCGACGGCTTGCGCGATCTCTTCGACCCCAGGCTCAAGGTGTGAGGTCGGCCTGACGGGACGCCTGGACCTCCTCGCGGAGCCAGTCTGCCCAGGCCTCCAGGAGCGCTTCTCCATACTCGGCCCGAGCCCGCCGTGCGTCGCCGAGCACCCCGTTTTCGGTATACGCCTTCAGCCCCCGCGGGATCAGGTCGGGCCCGACCTCGCCGGTGTAGCCAGCGGCGAGGCGATCGGCCCGTACCAGTTCCGGGCGGACCGCCAGCACCTGGGAAGTCTCCGAGAGCCCGGCGTGGGAGCCGGCGGCCCCGGGCTCAATGTCGAAAGGCGTGAGCGGGGCCATGAACCGATCGGCGAGGGTGGAATGGTCGAGGCCCACCACGCGCGTCCGGACCTTCTCGCCCAGCGTCCGGGCCAGTCCAGGTGCCAGGTCCGCCAGGGCGCCGAAGTTGCCGCCGTGACTCGAGAAGACGACCAGCTCGGTGAAACCGTGCCGCGCCAGACTCAGGCAATAGGCTTGCACCAGGTCGGAAAAGAGCTTGGCATCCAGGGTCAGACTGCCCGGGAAGGCCATGTGGTGCTCGGATATGCCCGGCCGGATGGCGGGCGCCGCCAGCGATCGGCCGAGCTTGCGGGCCAGCCGCAAGGCGACCGCCTGGCCGAGCAGGGTGTCGGTGATCAGGGGCAGATGCGGCCCATGCTGTTCAACCGAGCCGGCCGCGATCACGCAAGTGGTCCACCCCTCGCTCAGGGCCTGTTCGATCTCGGGCCAGGTCATTTCCTCCAGGAGGATATTCTGGGGCACGGGAAGCCTCCCTCGGCGGCGCATCTTTCGGCCACCGGTCCAGGGATTCTCCCTGCCGGCCGGCGTTCCTCCATAGACCCCATGCCGCGCGGGGCACCACGGGGCATGAAAAGTCCTGCTTCAAGGAGGTGCCGGGGAGCGACGCTCGAGGAGCGTCCAGGTACCTTCCGGGTGGCCGGGAGCGGGACGCCGGTCGTAACACAGGTGATAGACGACTGGACCGCAGCGGACTATGAAATGGCGGCGCCCGAAGCCGTAAGAGCCGCGCTCGGGCGCCCGCCGCTGGTAGCCCTCGCCGTAGGCCCGCTGCCGGCGGGAAGGCCGGCCGAAGTCCCACCATTCCGACACCGTCTCCTCGACCTCGCAGGTCAGGTCGCGCCAGCGGAAGCTGGCGGGGGCGCCAGGCGAACGGTTGGGCCGGCCATCGGGCAGGCCGAATGGGATTACCGGTTCGCCGATGAACTCGCGGGCGGGACGACCGGGTCGATAAGCCGAGTTCTGTCGTGGATGGTCATCTCTCTGGGACCGGGGTTGCCCCTCGGCCTCCTGCGACCAACCCGAGGAGTCGGCGGGCAGCGTCATCCTCCTCCTACATGGTCTTGCTCCGGGTGGGGTTTACCTAGCCGGTCCGTCGCCAGACCGCTGGTGAGCTCTTACCTCACCGTTGCACCCTTGCCCGCCGATGGCGGGCGGTACGTTTTCTGTGGCACTTTCCTTGGGGTCGCCCCCCCTGGGGATTACCCAGCACCCTGCCCTGCGGAGCTCGGACTTTCCTCAGGCGCCGCCTCGCGGCCTGGCGCCCGCGACCACCTGACCCGGTCGATTTCCGCGCCTGCTTGCATATCGATCTTAGCATGCTCGGACCGGGCGATCAAGGTAGGCGCATGTCGACCGAGACGCATTCGGAGATAGGGGCGGTTCCGAACCCGCCCCTACGGTGGCCGCGACCTCTCAATAAATGACCACCGGCTTGATGAGGTCGGCCGGCTTGGCGCGCATGAGATGCCAGGCCTCTTCGATATTCTCCATCCCATGAAACACGTGGGTCGCCAACCTGGCCGGGTCGAGCCTCCCGAACTCGAGGAGACTCAGGAACGTCTCCAGCTTGTGGCGGCCTGCCGGCATGAGTCCCCCCTTGATCGTCTTGTGCCCCATCCCCAGCCCCCAGTCAGCGCGCGGTATCGGCAAGGTATCCCCGGTCGAGAAGTAGGCGACGTTCGCGATGGTGCCGCCCGGCCTGGTCATCCTTATGGCCTGGAACAGCCCCTGTCCGCCCTTTTCGCCGCCGGCGACGATCGCCGCATCCACCCCTTGTTCGCCGGTCAGGGCTGCTACCTGGTGGGCGATGTCCCCTTCTTTGTAGTTCAAGATGTGCGTGGCGCCGTAGTGCTTGGCGGCTTCCACCGAGACCGGCCTGCTTCCCACGGCGATGATCATGCCGGCTCCCCGCAGCGCCGCCCCGGCCACCGCCATCAGGCCGACCGGCCCGATCCCGATGACGCATACCGCGGCGCCGAAGGCCGGCTCGGCCAACTCGACCCCGTGCAGCCCTGTCGGTACCATGTCGGCCACCATGACTGCGGACTCGAGGGGAATCGCTTCGGGAAGGCGGGCCAGGTTCATGTCGGCGTCATTCACGTGGAAGTACTCGGCGAACACTCCGTCCTTGGTGGTCGTGAACTTGAAGGCCCCGAGCATGCCTCCCGAGTGCTGGTGCCATCCTCGCTGACACTCGAGCGTCCGCCAGTCGGGAGTGACGGCTCCCACCAGAATCCGATCGCCGGGTTGGAAATCCTTCACTTCGCTGCCTACTTCGGCGACTTCCCCCACCGCCTCATGCCCCATGATCAGCCTCAGTTCGCCCAGCGGGCCGTCATACACCGTATGCTGGTCCGAAGTACAGATCCCGACGGCCAGCGTCCGGATGATGGCATCGTACGGCCCCGGCCGCGGCTTCTCCCGCGTAACCCAACCCACCTCGCCGATCCTTCGCATGGCGAATCCTCGCATAGGTTCGTCAACCTCCTCCCGTTGCTTCCCCTGAAGAACCGGCTCCTATGCGAACGCCGGCGGGCCAAGAAGTTGGCGAGCGCCTTTGACGCTCCCCAGGTCCGGTGCTAAGCTTCAGGCGTGGGGTCCGAGAACCGGGCCCTGACCCGAGAAGGGGTGGGGCGGGGATGAGGACGGTCCTGATCGTGGTGGCTGCGCTGGTGGTGCTCGGGGTGGGTGCCGCGTTTTGGTTCAATCGAGGGATGGGGGCCATCCGGAGGCTGACCATTGAGGAGCCGGACCTGACCGCGCTGGCCGACGGGGTCTACCAGGGCCGGTTCCAGCAAGGCAGGTGGCTCTTCGCCGTCGAGGTGACGGTAGCCGACCACCGCGTCCAGGATATCCGCGTAACTCGGAGCGGCCTTGAGGGCCGGGCCTTGAGCCAGGCGCTGGTCCGCGAGGTGGTCGGACGCCAGTCGCTCCAGGTGGACACGGTGAGCGGCGCCACCATATCCACCCGGGCCTTCCTCAAGGCGGTCGAGAACGCCCTACGGCCCTGAGCGAGGCGCGGGGCAGCTTGGGCGACGTCTTCTGGCACTCCTCGCTGCATATGGGGACCGTCCTGACCCAGTGCCTGGAAGGCGGGGACGCGGCCGGCGTGGCGGACCGGGTGGCGGCAGAAATCAGCCGGTTGGAGGGCCTTTTCAGCACCTACCGGCCTTCGAGCGAGGTCGCCCGCCTGGGCGCCGCCGCCGGCGAGGCCGAGGTGAGGGTGTCGGGCGAGTGCCTGACGCTTCTGGAACAAGCTGTGGCCTGGGGTGAGCGCACCGGAGGAGCCTTCGACGTCACGGTGGGCCCCGTAGTCAGGCTTTGGCGGGAGACCTTGGCCGGGGGGAGATTCCCCGCCCGCAAGGAGGTAGCAGACCGCGTGGCCCTGGTGGGCTATGGTGACCTCTGGCTGAACCGCGCGGACAGAACGGCCCGCCTGGCCCGAAAGGGACAGCTGGTGGACCTCGGCGGTATGGCCAAGGGCTTCGCGGCCGACCGGGCGGCCGAATTCTACCGCACCGGCGGAATTGGCTCGGCGCTCTTCAACCTTGGGGGAAATGTGGTGGTAACCGGTCCGGGGCCGGGCGGCACCCCCTGGCGGGTGGGGTTGCAGCACCCGCGTGCCCCTGCCGGCCGCCTGATGGGCGCGGTAGAAGTCGAAGCAGGAAGTGTGGTCACCGCCGGGGACTACGAGCGGTGCGTTTTTCGCCGTCTTACCCGCTACCATCACATCCTCGACCCGCGGACGGGCTACCCCGCACGCTCGGGGCTCATCGCCGCCACCGTGCTGGGTTCGGAATCGCTGGCGGCCGATATCCTCTCCACGGCGCTCCTGGTGCTCGGGCTCGAAGCGGGCATTGGGCTCCTCGGCGCGAC
>DOZU01000234.1:6183-6790 GCA_003517845.1 Clostridiales bacterium
CGCGACCGCTACCGCCGGGCCCCTGGCTTTCCGCGCGAGCGGTACTTCTAAGTCCTGGCAACAGGGCCGACCTTCCTATGCCATCGCCCCGAGGGGCACGGAGGTGTCAGATGACGCCCAGTTCCCCGCCGACCTCCCGGAACTGCTCCAGCGCGAAATCGAGGTCGGAGGACGAATGCACGGCCGAGATCATCGCCCGAACCCTCGCCTTGCCGCGGGGCACGGTCGGGAAGCTGATGGCCTGGGCGAACACTCCCCGTCCGAACAAGCGGTGGGAGAATGCTTGCGCTCGCTCGGCGTCGCCGATCATCACCGGGGTGATGGGCGTCTGGCTCCTGCCGGTGTCCAGGCCCAGGCGGCCCAGTTCCGCCTTGAATTGATGGGTGTTGGCCCATAGCCGCTTCACCAGGCTGTCGTCCGCGGCCAGTATGTCCACCGCCGCACAGGCGGCGGCGGCGTCAGCCGGGGTCAAGGCGCTCGAGAAGATGAAGGGCCGGCCGCGCTGGCGCAGGAAGTCGGTCAGGACCCGGGGCCCGGATACGAAGCCGCCCATCACGCCGAAAGCCTTGGACAGGGTGCCGACCTCGACCTCCACCTGCCCGGTCAG
>DOZU01000128.1 GCA_003517845.1 Clostridiales bacterium
TTCTATCTTGTCCTGGCCGCCATCCCCCTGTTCGATCCCGGCCGCCAAGCCGCGCTGCTGGTGGCCGCGGTCGCTTTGATGAACCTCCCGGGCGCAGTGGGGAATGTGGGCTGGCAAGCCCTGGTAGCACGGGTCATCCCGCCTGAGCGCCGTGCGGCCGCTTTCGCCACTCGCAATCGGCTGATGAATCTGGCCGGTGCGGCCACCGTCCTGCTTGCCGGCCAGGGCATCGACCTGGTCCAGCACCCCCTGGGCTACCAGATCGCCTTCGGGTTCGGGTTCCTGTTCGCGCTTGGGGAGTTGGTAGTCCTCAACCGCCTCGAGGTTTCGGCTGCTCCTGTCGAAAGTGCCAGGGTCCGGAAGCCTCCGGGTTCCGGCGGCCGCGACCCCGGTCGCGCCCGGTTTGTCCGCTACACCCTGGTATCGGTCCTGTTCTATCTAGCCTGGCAGACGCCGTGGCCGCTGTTCACGCTGTATCAGGTGCGGGTCCTGGAGGCCAACAATGCCTGGATCAGCCTTCTGAGTCTGGTCAATACCGGAGGGACCTTGCTGGGGTTCGGTTTTTGGGCCAGGATGGCGGAGCGGCGAGGGCACATCTGGACCTTGAGCGTCTCCAGCGCGGGGCTGTGGGTGGTGCCGGTGATCTATGCGTACTCCACCGACCTGGCCACGCTGGCAGCCTTCAACCTGCTGATAGGCGCGGTCTTCTCCGGCGTCGCCTTATCCCTGTTCAACTACCTGCTCGAGGTGACGCCCGAGGAACATAAGACCACCTACATAGCATACTACACCTCGGCAGTCAGCATCTCCAGCGTGGTCGCGCCCATGCTCGGGGTATGGCTTCTGGGACGCCTCGGTTTCACCCACGCTTTCTTGCTGTCCGCCGGCTTGCGCGTGGCGGGGAGTCTACTCTATCGCCTGTTGTACGTCCTGGACCGGAGGTCCGATCGTGTCTGCTCGGATGGGCAGGCTGCCGCGTGGGTGAACGAATGAGTTGAGCGAGCGCCGCAGACTGCTGCGGCGCTCGACTGCTACTGGTGGGCCATCAGGGACTCGAACCCTGAACCGTCCGATTAAGAGTTCGATCCGGGCCGTCCAGAGTCGTCCACCACGTCCATTTAGCAGGTATTCCCTGTCCATGCCGTCCGTCGTTTCCATGGCTGTCCGCCCGAATGGCTGTCAACCGGCTGCCCCGCCTTCCCTCCTCCGCTGTCAGACAATCTGCCTCTCCGCAGTATCGTCACCCCCTGTGTCACTCAAGAAGACCCTTGAGTAGAGCGTCCTTCGCATCCACGTAGAAAAGGATGCTGAGCCTCGCTGCCATCTCGTCCGAAAGCTCCACGAGCTGCCTGCGCGCCGAGATGGGGATCAGCAGCGTGGTCGCTCCTTTCTCTACCGCAAGCTCGGCCAAGCCCACGGCGTTGTGGACGGGATCGATGGAGCCGCCGAGATTGAGCTGGCCGAGGACGATGAGACCGCCTCGCAGGCTTTTTTGCAGGAGAGCACTGCAGAGCGCAAGCAGCCCGGCGAGGCCTGTGCCGGCCCCGCTCTTCGCACTGTCGAAGGCACGCAACTGGACGGAAAACTCATGCGAGCGCGGCTCTCGATCTCCGACAAGCTCCTAGCTGCTCGAATTCGGCCGCCGCAGCCTCTGGCGCGCGCTCCGAAAGCCGGGCCAAGGCTGCACGCAACTCGTCCTCGGCCCGCTCGTTGCACTGGGGCCAACACTCTGGGCGGAAGAAAAGGTCGTATTCTTCCGCCTTCGCCCGGCGCAGGAGATCCGGCAGCTTGGGGTATGCCTGTGGCGCCTCGCTGAACCTCACCCAGACGGCATCCCAGGTCCCCTGCCGCGCACCCAACTTCTCGGCACCCACGAGCGGACCGTCCTTTTCTGGATCGAACCCGTACTGATTCCGGCACCCTCCGCAGAACGCCTGCCACTCGTCCGCCGTCCAGCCGTTGCGCGTCGCCTCAGGATTGTCGAGCCAGCGTAGAAGCTCCCTCGCCAAGTCCGGCTGGAGCAACGCGCGAAAGTCGGCGGCGTGGAGCCGCCGGCCACGGAACTCCGCCAGCGGGGTGTCGGCAAGCTTTGGGAGCGCCTGCAACATCGCTTCGCGGGTATCGCTGTCGGGGGCTACCTCAAGCCCCAGGCCGCCGCGCCTGGAGGTGAGGAAAGCCAGGATCGTCCAGTCCCTGGTGTTCTCCTGCGTGAACCAGATACCCCGGTACTGAAGCTCGGCCAGTGGCTGCAGTTCCCGGGGACAGTTCTCCACGGCGCGCAACCCGAGCCGACTCACCCCGGGGAGGTAGAGGATCGGGACTGCATCCTTGGGCCAATCGGCCGCGGGCAGCACGCGGTCGATCATGCAGCGGATCCAGATCGCCGGTCCGGTGCGCTCTTCAGGCACATAGGGCCCGAGGGTGAGGAGCTGCGGCAAGTCCTCGCGGAGCCGCGGGACCAGTGGCTCCCAGTGGCGCTCCTCGTCCGTCCACAGGACCGCAGCCGGCATCGACTGATCCTGCGGGTTGTATTCGGCGGCGCGATGGAGCGCGCGGCACAGCTCTTCCAGGATCGTCAGCGGCACATGCTCCTGCCCGCTCATGGTACCGTCTCGTGGGGCGACCGTTTCGCCCAGATGGTGAGGAGCAGCTCCTCACCGAACACCTGGTACTCCGGCCGCCTGCCCGAATGACGCTCGCTCTCCTCGAGAATTCGGCGGACGCCCTCGCCTCGCGATTCCAGGAAGGCCCGTCCGGTGCGCCGGCTTTTCATCCGCGCCAGGAAGTTCACAAGAAGCTGATTCCTCGTAAATACTCGGAAGGGCATGGTTTCGAGCGTGACGGTGTTGGGCAAGGCGCCAGGGCTGTAAAGCTCAAGCCGGTCAGAGAACAGAAAGAGGCGGATCTTCGCGCCCGCGATGGAGTAGTCACGGTGGGCGACCGCATTCACGATCGCCTCATGAATCGCGCCCGTCACGTACTGCGGGAAGTCTTCGCGCCCCCCGGGCTTGCGCGCGGGCTTTAGCATGAAGCGCTCCACAAACGCGGTGGCCTCATCGATCTGGTCACCCGCTGGCCCTTCGAAGGACTGAGAGTGCGCGAGAGCGTCCGACGTCAACTGATCGGTACGGTACACTGCCGCATCGATGTAGGCCGAGGGGAGATGTTCTTTCGGACTGCGTCCAAACACGAGTAAGCCGGCCACCGTGGGACGCTCGATCCCCTCTTCATCCGGAGCGACCACGCGGGTATTGCAGAGCAGGTCGGGCCAGGGGATGCCCGGGGACTTGCCGAAGACCCGTTCGAGGCTGGGCCTGTCCAGATCATCCTGGGTTGCCGTGAAGACGGCCTGCTCATCGAAGACGAATGCGCGGCCCCTCTGTTGGAACAGCCTTGCGAGCTCAGCCGGGGTGAGGTCGCGCGTCACGGAGCCCACGCGGACGTAGTAACGGCCGCCGGAGGTCCGGTGGACGTAGAGTCCCCGTCGCACCTCCACCAGCAACACTCGCCCCTCCGAACCGTCGGGCCGGGTCAGCACTTCCTTGCGCAGGATCGGCCGGATCGGCGGAACGCAGTTGTTGGTCGCGATATTGACAATCCACTGTTCGGCAGTGTCCATCCGGTCTTCGGGGATCCCTTGCACGACGCCTTCGTCGTCCACCCCGAGGTAGATCACGCCACCTTCCGCATTCGCGAAGGCAACACACTGTCCCGCCATGTCCTCGGTATTGGGGCTGACCACGCCCCGGTCGCCGAACCGGACCTCTTTGAACTGCGCCCGCGCGTCCTCGCCGGCGCGGAGTTGGTCCAGGATCTCCTGCCTGGTGTCGAACATGCGACGTCTCCCTCAATAGCCGTAGCGTTCGCGTCGTAGCCTGAACGCCTCGGCGCTTCCTTCCATGATGACATTCACCTGGTCTTTGATCTCAGGCCGGTCGATGCTCCCCGCACCCGAAATCTTGCCCAGTCGTTCCTCCACCCCCAGGGCGACGATGATCTGGCGCGAGAACTTCCGCTGGCGCAACAGGTTCACGACGACATCGTAGATGTATCGGTTGTCGAGATCGTCCTCGGGCTGATCGATGATGAGCGGCTCGTCCCCCGCTGAAAGCAGGAGGCTGAGGATCGCCGTGCTACGCTGCCCAACAGATCCCGTCGTGATCGGCTTGAAGTCCCCACCCGGTTCCCGCACCCGGGCTTCCACGGCATCTTCGGGTAGAAAACGCTCCATATCATCGAGCCGGATCCGGTCCCGGCGCTCAAGGGCCCGGAAGAAGTGTCCGGTAAGCCCGGCGTCCGGGCCCAGGAGCTTCGCGACAGCCGAATCTTCCGCCTCAAGCGCGCGCCCCCGCTCCACCGTGGCCTCGATGTCCTTTCTCAGTGCTCCGACGAGCGTGGCGATCCGGTCGGGAACCGACCCGTTGGTGGCGAAGACGTGG
>DOZU01000078.1 GCA_003517845.1 Clostridiales bacterium
CCGGTCGCCCACCGTGCCGAGCCCTTGGCCGAAACTCATCCCGTCCAGCCGGGGCAACAACCCGGCCAGGGGTGTGCGCAGGTCTTCCTCGTAGAAGAACCGGGCATCGGCCAGCCGGGCCCGTAACACCCACTCATTGCCGCGGATCACCTGATCGAGTCGATGGCGGCCGCCGCAACGGACGCCGACGAAGCGCGGCTGCAGCTCCCCCTCGCCGTCCTCGACCGGGAAGCAGCGCTGGTGTTGCCGCATCACCGTGGTCAGGATGGGGACGGGCAAGACCAGGTACGCCGGGTCGAACTCGCCGGCGAAGGCAGCCGGGTGCTCCAGCAGATCGGCCACTTCCTCGAGCAGGCCGGGCATGGCCCGCGGGCGGCCGCCCGCCGCTGCGGCCGCCTCCTGCACGGCCTGCCACACAAGCTGGCGCCGGCGCGCCGGGTCGACCACGACCGCGGCCCGTTCGAGCGCCGGCAGGTACTCGCCGGCACGGGACACGGGGTAGTCGCCGGGCGCCAGGAACCGGTGCCCCCGGGTAGTCCGCCCGGCATTGACTCCCGCGAACTCAAAGCTGACGACCTCATCATCGAGCAAGGCCAGGATCCAGCGCACGGGGCGGATGAAGCGGACCTCGCCGGCGCCCCAGCGCATGGGCCGCTCGACCTCGAGGCGAGCGAGCATCCGGGGGAGGACCAGGGCCAAGACGGCAGCCGCCGGCTGGCCTGCCAGGCGCTGGACGGCATACACGTATCCTTCCCTGACCACCAGGTCGGGCGTGCCGACCCCCCGCGTGCGGGCGAAACCCTCCGCGGCCCGGGTCGGCTTCCCTGCGGCGTCGAAGGCGACGGCCTGCGGCGGGCCCTTGATTTCCGTGACCTGATCGGCCTGACAGGGCGAGACGGCCTCGACCAGCAGCACCAGGCGGCGGGGCGTGCCGAGGGTCCGGAGATCGCCGTGGGCCAACCGGGCTTCCTGAAGCTGGCGCCGCGCCTGTTCGGCGAGTTGCTCCAGCAAGCCCCCGAGCAACCGGGCGGGGATCTCCTCGGTGCCCACCTCCAGTACCAGGTCCCGTGCCGACACGACCTTCACTCCCCGGTCGAAGGATCGCTTGATGGCGCCGATGCGGCCGCGCGTTGCTGGAGGTACGTCTGGGCGCACCGCCGGGCCAGGCGCTGCACCCTGGCCAGCATGGCGGTGCGCTGGGCCACCCCCATTACCCCGCGGGCATCGAGCAGGTTGAAGTTGTGAGAGCACCGGAGGACGTGATCGTAGGCCGGCAAGACCAGGCACCGATCCAGGGCTCGGCCGGCTTCCGCCTCATACAGGTCGAAGAGGTTGCCGAGGGTCCCGGGGTCGGCTTGCTGCAGCGAGTAAGTGGAGTGCTCGACTTCCGCCCGGTGAAAGAGGTCCCGGTAGGTCAGCCCTTCCGTCCAGACCAGGTCGTATACATCGTCGACCCCCTGGAGATAGGCGGCCAGCCGCTCAAGCCCGTAGGCCAGTTCGACGGGGACCGGGCGGCTCTCGGCTCCCCCGACCTGCTGGAAGTAAGTGAACTGGGTGACTTCCATGCTGTCGAGCCAGACCTCCCAGCCAAGACCCCAGGCGGCCAGAGTCGGCGCCTCCCAGTTGTCCTCGACGAAACGCACATCGTGTTCCGTCAAGTCGAGCCCCAGGCTCTCGAGGCTCTCGAGATAGAGCTGCTGGACATCGTCGGGAGAAGGCTTCAGGATCACCTGGTACTGGTGATGCTGATAGAGCCGGTTGGGGTTTTCGCCAAACCGGCCGTCGGCCGGGCGGCGGCAAGGCTGCACGTAGCCGACGCGCCAGGGCTCGGGCCCGAGGACCCGCAGGAAGGTGGCGGGGCACATGGTGCCCGCCCCGACCTCGACGTCATACGGCTGCACCAGGGCGCATCCCCGATCGGCCCAGAACCGGTGCAGCCGGGCGATGATCTCCTGGAAGGTCATCCCGCCCACCTCTCTCCGCCGCAAGCCCCTCGCCGAATCCTAACACATGCCGGGGCGCAGCCGCAAGCCGTTCTCGGTGCCGGTGTGGTTGGTGACAGCCACTCTCGGCGCAACCGCCCTCAATGCTCCTGCTCCCGCAGCGTGTCCAGGAAGGCCAGCGAGCGGAGCGGCCGATCGAGATGGAATTCGAGGTATGCCCGGAGCAGAGCCTCAAGTTCCGCGCGATCGCGGGCGGACACCACGAGCCTGTCCACTTGGCGGAGGTCGGCATCCTTGAGGTAGAGCATGGTCGCCAGTATCCCCCGGCGCAGCAACCTGTCCCCCGAGGTCTTCCCGCAAGCCGCACAGATCGCTCCGCCCTCGGCGGGGTTGAAGCGCAACTCGCCCTGATCCCCCAGCGGCCCCCCGCATCGACAGCAGATCGTCAACTCGGGCTCGAGGCCGGCGGCGCTCAAGTGGCGCAACTCGAAGGCGCGAGCGGTCAACTCGGGATCCGCTCCCCCGGCCAGCAGGTGCAATGCCGCCAGCAACAAGGGGAAGGATGCTCCCCGATCGCCCTCGCCAGCGGCAGCGTCCACCAGTTCCAGGATATGACCCGCCCAGGTCAGCAGGGTGAGGTCATCCCGCAGCTTGGCGAAAGAGTTGAGGAGTTCCACTTGAGCGATGACGTCAAGCGTCCGCCCCCGAGCCACAAGGCACCGGAGGTGCGCGAACGGCTGGAGGGAGCCGGCCCGACGGCTCGCGGCACGGCGGACGCCGCGCGCCACCGCCTGCTGCTTGCCATGCTCCCGGCTGTACAGGGTGACCAGCCGGTCAGTCTCCCCGAGGTCCCGGCAGCGGAGGACCACTGCTTCAAGGCGGTACGTGGCGGGCAGGGGATAGCCTCCTCCTTCCGGGGGCGCTCAGTGGTAACCGAGCGATCGCAGGGCGGCCTGCCGGTCGCGCCAGTCGGGGCTCACCTTGACCCGCAGTTCCAGGTATACGCGAGTTCCCAGGAGCGCCTCGATCTCCTGGCGGGCCAGTTGGCCGACTTGCTTGATCAGGCCGCCCCCCTGGCCAATGATGATCCCTTTCTGCGACTCCCGTTCCACGTGGACGATCGCCCGGATGAAGATCAGGCCGTCCGGGCGCTCGGTCCACTCCTGCACCTCGACCGCGGTGGCATGGGGTATCTCCTCGCGGGTCAGGTGAAGGATCTGCTCCCGCACCAGTTCCGCAACGACGAAACGTTCCGGCTGGTCGGTAACGGCGTCCGGCGGGAAATAAGCCGGTCCCTCGGGGAAGGACTCGAGCACCGCGGAGACCAGGGGCTCCAGGGTGGGGTCGCCCCTCGCCGATAGGAGGAAAGTATGGCGAAATGCGGCCAGGGTCGCGTACTGGCTGAGGATGGCGGCGCCGGTATCGGCCGGCACTAGGTCGGCCTTGTTGACCACGAGGAAGGCCGGCGCCGAGGAGTCGCCCAACTCCCGGGCGAGGTAGCGATCGCCAGGTCCGGGACGCGCGGTGGCCTCGACCACCAGGAGGAGGAGTTCCACCTCGCGCATCGCCGCCCGGGCGGTCTTCGTCAGGTACTCGCCTAGCTGATCACGGGGACGCTGCACGCCGGGCGTGTCCAGGAAGACGATCTGGCCGGCGGGCCGATGGACCACGCCGGCAATCCGGTTCCGGGTGGTCTGGGGCTTGTCGGACACGATGGCCAGCTTCTGCCCGACCAGCCGGTTCAGCAGCGTGGACTTGCCCACATTGGGGCGGCCCAGGAAGACCGCGAAGCCAGAGCGAAAACCCCCGGTGGCCATCAGCGATCACCCGCCCAGGCGAGAGAGGTCAATGATCAATCCCCTACTTCCACGTCGACCCATAAGGGGACGATTTGAACCCATACCGGGCCGGGTTCCAGCAGGAGGTCGCTGCCATCGGCGGGGGTGAATGTGGGCGGGCCGGTCCGATCCGGCTTGGTCCACCGGAGTTCGCTGACCATTCCCCGGGAGAAGGCGCGGGCCCCGCCGTCACCGACCAGGTCCAACTCCAGGTAACCTTCGACACCGTCAGGGACACGCCTGGTCCTGGCCTCCACCTCCACCACCAGCACCGTCCGCGCACTGACTTGTAGCGAAGGGTCAAGGGCACAGGTGTGCGCCACCTCGTTCTGGAACCGCCGATAGTATCCGGTCGTTTCATCATAACGGTATTCGACGGCGCTCAAGCGGCTGTAAGTCACGCGCAGGTTGCGGGCGGGTTCGCCTGAGCTGCCGGAGACAGGGGCAAAGCGAAACAGTCCCGAGGGCCTTCGTCCCGCCTCGTAGGCAAGGCCGAAGTCGGTCATGGCCTGCCGCAAGCGCGGTGTGCCGCTCTCGAGATCGTGAGGGGCGGGACGCCCGGGACGGCGCTCGAAATATGCTTGCCCCCGCCCCACCTCATCCAGGCCGGCGATCCCGAGGCGTGTGAGGTCGCGGAGCGCCTCGGCCGTGCCGCCGCAGTACGCCAGGACCGCGTCGAGTTCCGCCGCCCAGTCGAGGA
>DOZU01000003.1 GCA_003517845.1 Clostridiales bacterium
GGCTTCCTCGGGGTAATCACCCGGGAAGGGCTCCGCTTCGGGGTCCTCCTCTGCGTGCGCATCCTGGCCGCCGTGTTCGCCTTGCCCTTGTTCGTCGCCACCACGCCGGTCTCGTCGATCATGGCCGCCTTGACCAGCCTGCGCTTGCCGCCCACCTTCACTTTCATGTTCGTGAGTGCCCTGAGCTTCACCGGCATGATCTTCCAGATGTGGGCGACCATCCTCGACGCCCAGCGACTGCGGGCATTCGACATCGAGGCCATGAACATCGTCCGCCGCTTGCGCCGAGCTTATGTTCCCGTGCTCACCCCGCTGGTGCTCATGTTGTTCCGCAAGGGCAATGACCTCCAGATCGCCCTCGAGTCCAAGGGGTTCGGCGCGCCCGGCCCGCGAACGGAGATGATCATCCTGCGCTTCACCCCCCGCGACGCCCTCGCGGCCGCGGGCATCTTCGCCGTCTTCCTCGCCGCACTGTGGCTGAAGTATAGCTAGAAGGAGTGGCCCGAACTTGAACTCATCTGCCGATTTGCTCGCCCGGATGAAACGGCACCTGGCCCCCAGCCTGGCCCGAGACTGGCCGAACCTTCCCGTGGCCGAGGCGCGAGGCAGCGAACTGGTGACGGTTGACGGGCAGCGCTACCTCGATTTCACCAGCGGCATGGCCGTCACCAACGTCGGGCACAACCACCCGGAGGTAGTGTCGGCGGCCCGCCGGCAACTTGGCCAACTCATCCATGGGGCGGTAGGCGTCGTGGTGTTCGAGTCGCTGGTGAACCTGGCCGAGCAGCTCCCCGGGATCATGCCCGGAGGCAAGGACATGTTCTTCTTCGCCGTTTCCGGGTCGGATGCGGTGGAAGGGTCGCTCAAGCTGGCCCGTCACGTCACTGGCCGGCCGGGCATCCTCGCTTTCACCGGTGGCTTTCACGGCCGCACCTTGGGGGCGGTCGCGATCACGACCTCCAAACCCAAGTATCGCGCCAGATATGAGCCGCTGATGTCCGGCGTGTATCTCGCCCCCTTCGCCTACTGCTACCGCTGCCCCTACTACCAGGAACCGGCCCGTTGTTCCCTCGAATGCGTGGAGGGGGTCAAGCGGCTCCTGCGCCAGGTCGTCCTGCCGTCGGAGATCGCCGCCATGGTCGTGGAGCCCATCCTGGGCGAGGGCGGATATGTGGTCCCGCCCCACGGGTTTCTGGCCGGCTTGCGGGAGATCTGCGACGAGCACGGCATCCTGCTCATCTTCGACGAGATCCAGACCGGATTCGGGCGCACGGGCGACTGGTTCGCATCGCAGACGTTCGGCGTGACCCCCGACATCCTGGCGGTGGCCAAGAGCATCGCCTCCGGCTTCCCCCTGTCGGCGGTGTGCGCCTCGCGCGAACTGATGGACCGCTGGCCGCCCGGCGCCCATGGGACGACTTTCGGCGGCAACGCGGTGGCCGCGGCGGCGGCGGTGGCCACGCTCGCCGTCATGCAGCGGGAGCGCCTGCCCCAGCGGGCCGGGGAAGTAGGGGGCCGGGCGCTCCAGCGACTGAGAGCGCTGGCCGCCCGTTCGGAGTTCATCGGCGACGTTCGCGGCGCGGGGCTCATGATCGGCCTCGAGTTCGTGGAGCCCGGGCGGGATCGACATCCCAATGGTGCCTGTGCCTGGAAGGTCCGAAAGCGTTGCCTGGAGCAAGGGTTGCTCCTGTACGGGTGCGGCCTGGAGGAGCATGTGATTCGCTTCATCCCCCCGCTGACGGTGAGCGAATCGGAACTGGACCAGGGTCTCGACATCCTCGAAAGGGCGGTATTGGCCCCATGAAGGCGCTGGAAGTGTCGCTGGCCTATGGCGACGGCACGGTGCGGGCCCGCATCCCCGCCGGGGCTGTGGCGGGCTGGGTGGGGCCGGGCGGCCTGACCCGGGAACCGCCCCCCGCCGCCGCGCAGCACCCGGCGGGAGAACGGGATGAGCGGCGGATCGTGGTGAGGGCGATCGAGGCGGTCCCGCCCGGCGAATTCCTCGGCGGAGGACGCCGGGTGGCGATCGTGCTGTCCGACATCACCCGCGTCTTACGGGCCCACCAGTTCCTCGACGGCTTGCTCGATATGCTGGGCGCTTGCGGCGTGAGCGATGCCGATATCGACCTCATCTTCGCCCTGGGCGCCCATCGCCGGCAGAGCCGGGACGAGATGGCATCCCTGGTCGGGGCGAAGACCGCTGCCAGGGTTCGCCTGCACGAACATGACGCCCTGGCTGCCGACCTCGTCCACCTGGGCACGACCAGTCGGGGCACTCCTGTGCTCATCAATCGCCGGGTGGCGGAGGCCGACCTCGTGGTGGCGGTCGGCGGGGTCACTTTTCACGACTTCGCCGGCTACAGTGGCGGCCGCAAGAGCATCGTCCCCGGAGTGGCGGGGGTCGACACCATCCGGCACAACCACCGGCTGCTCCTGCCATCCCGCCGCGGTGCGGGACGGCATCCCTCGGCCGTCCCCGGCATCCTGGACGGCAACCCCGTCCACGAGGACATGCTGGAAGCCGCCCTTCTCCTGCCGCGCGTCTATGCGGTGCAAGTCGTCATTGGCCAGGACGGCCGCATCGCCTTCGCCGTCGCCGGCGACCTGCGGGCCGCTCATGCCCGGGCCGTGGCCGAGGTCGACCTGCGATTCCAGGCGCCGTTGCCCGGCCCCGCCGACCTGGTAATCGCCGGCGCCGGCGGTTTCCCCAAGGACGTATCCTTCTACCAGGCGACCCGAACGGTGGAACCCATCCTGCGGGCGGTGCGGCGGGGAGGCCGGGTGGTGCTGGCGGCCGAGTGCCGCGAAGGTCTCGGCGATCCCGACTTCGACCGCTGGCTGCGGCGCCACCGCACGGTCGAGGCACTCGAGGATGCCCTTCGGGCCGAGTTCCAGGTATGCGGATTCATCGCCTACGCGCTATGGCTGGGTATGGAGAAAGCCACTTTCACCGCGGTGACCGGGCTCACCTCGGCCGACCTGGCCCTCACCCGACTGTTGCCGGCCGCTTCCCTGCAACATGCCGTGGACGAGGCGCTCGCATCGCTCGGACCGGAGGCGCAGGTCTACGTCATGCCCGATGCCGGGGCCGTCCTCCCCGTCGTCAGATGATTGGCCGGCCGGTCAAGCGTACAGCCGCTGCAGGAGGCGATGCACCAGCTTGTCCGGCAAGAACTTCCTGATGAAACAGACCAGCTTGTACTGGCGGCCCACCACGACCCGTACCGGAGACCCGTCCCTCTCCAGCAGCCGGTCGATTTCGCGGATGACAATCTCCGGGCCGGGAGCCTGTTGTTCCGAGCGGACCATGGCCGCGACGGCTCGCCGGCACCGCTCCTGATATGGCGACCCGGCCTGCGCCGCGACGGCCCACTTCCGGGCGGCGGTGAACCCGGTGTTGATGTCGCCGGGGTCGACGATGGTGATCGCGATCCCGAACGGGGCCACCTCCATCCGCGTCGCCTCGGTCAGAGCCTCCAGGGCATACTTGCTGGCGCTGTACATGGCCTGAAAAGGGATGGGGAATAGGCCGGCTACCGACCCGACTGCTATGATCCGGCCATAACCCTGGCAGCGCATCACCGGCAGCACCGCCCGGTACAGCCGGTGGGCCCCGAAGAAGTTGGCCTGAAATTGCGCGACCGCCTCCTCGGTGGCGACGTCTTCCACCGCGCCCGCCAGCGCGTACCCGGCCGCGTGGATCAGGAGGCCGATCCCTCCCTCGGCCTCGGCGACTCGACTCACGAACTCGTTTACTGATGCCGATTGGCCCACATCCAGCGGGAAGGTCTTGAGGAATCCCTCGCCGGCCGAAGGCTTGACGAGCACGCCGCCCGCAGGGATGCGGCGGGCGCCGCCATACACCCGGTACCCTCGCCGGGCCAGGTGCTCGGCGCAGGCTTTGCCTATCCCCGATGAGGCGCCGGTGACGATGGCGACCCGGGAACAATCCTTCAACTGCGCCTGATTCACCAGCGGCACGGCAGCTTGCCTACTATTACTGCTGCCGCTGCTGCTACTGCTGCCGCTGCTGCTACGAGAATGCGATCTCAGCATCCTCGCGCCCAAGGTCCCGGTCGTGCTCGCGGCCAGGGTAGGGGCGGGTTCGGAAGCCGCCCCTACCGGGAAAACGGGGCGCACCTTTGTCACTCCCCCGTGGTGCCCCGTAGGGCATGCGGGTCCACTATCGGTACTATCTGCCATTGGCCCCACCTCTCGTCCGCCCGGGTCGCCTAATTGAAGGTCTGCAGGATCCGTACCAGCAAAGCCGCTCGCCACGGGAGTTGTTCCACCAGGACTCGCTCATCCAGGGCGTGCCCACCGCTACCCATGGCACCCAACCCGTCCAACACCGGCGTACCCAGGGCGGCCACGAAATTACCGTCGCTGGCCCCTCCCGTGCCTCCCTCTCCCACCGCGAAGCCCATTTCCGCCGCAAGATCGGCCGCCTGCCGATACAGGGCCACGATGGCCGGCGTCCGCTCCATGGGCGGCCGATTCAGTCCGCCTTCGAGGCTCACCTGAAGTCCCGGGGACGTCGGACCGATAGCCTTCATCCGCTGCAGGATCGCATCGGCAAGCGTCAGACTGGGGACCCGAAAGTCCACTTCCGCCTCAGCCGTTTCCGCCACCACATTGGATCGAGTCCCACCGCGGACCACCCCCACGTTGACCGTGAGCCCGGCCGCGTAGTCGGTGAGGGAGTGCAGGCGGAGCACTTGATGGGCCAGCTCCTGGATGGCGCTGACGCCCTGGGCGTGGTCGGCTCCCGCATGGGCCGGCTTCCCGGTCACGCGCAGGCGGAAACCGCCCACGCCCTTGCGGAAAGTCTTCAGGTGGCCGTCGCCGGTGGGCGGCTCAAGCACCAGGCAGTAGCGGCTGCGGCGTCCCTCCTCCTCAATCAACTCCCGGGACTCGGGACTGCCCACTTCTTCTTCGGAGTTGAAGATGGCGACCAGCGGCAAAGCCGGGCCGATCCCGAGATCGCGCATGGCGCCCATGGCCGCCAACAGTTGGGCGATCCCGCCTTTCATGTCGTGGGTCCCGGGGCCCCAGGCCCAACCGTCGCTCACCCGGAAGGGCCGCCGGTTCACCTCGCCCACCGGCCAGACGGTGTCGGTATGACATAGCAGGAGACCCTGGACGGGGCCGGGGGGCCCCCACCGAACCCGCAAGTGATGGCCATAGTCGCGGGAGCGAATCAACTCCACGCGGGCCCCCAGATCGCTGAGCCGGCCACCCAAATAGTCGACCAGGCGGTCCACGGCGGGTTTGTCAAGGGAGGGCGATTCCCGCTCCACGAGTTCGCGCAGATCCTCAAGGATGGCGGGGAGTCGCGCTTGAAGGTGGGATAGTATCAACCGGGACTCCATTCCTGACCTCAACCTCCTCCAACGGGCGCGAACACGAGCACTTCGTCGCCTTCCGCCAGCGGCCGCTCCGGCGACGCGCGGGCACCGTTCACGGCTACCAGCCATACTTCGTCTTCCGGCACTCCCGCCAGGGCGATCAACTCGCGGATGCTGGTGCCGGACGGCAGGGTGAGCGTCCGCTCGGCAACGCGATCCGGCAGGTGTCGGGCCAGGGTTGGACAGGCATG
>DOZU01000098.1:0-1405 GCA_003517845.1 Clostridiales bacterium
AGATGACCGGTACGGCTCCCACCTTCATCCCTTCCCGCCGCCGGGAGGCGACTCCGGTGCCGCCAGCAATTGTTCCACGAAGCGGGGCAAAGCAAACGCCGCCCGGTGTAGGGCAGCAGTGTAGTAGCGGGTGGGAAGCTGATCGGCCAAGGGTCCGGGGACCGCCGGGTCCAAGGGGTCGCGCCCCCGGGATCCCACGGTGAAACTCCAGGCCCAGTTGGCATAGGTAGGCACCCAGCCTGCGTACAGGCGGGCCAGGGGGAAACTGCGGGCGATGCCGCGATAGGCCTTGACGGTGGTGGCCGGGGTGAGCCAGGGGCACTCGGTCTGGGCGGCGAATACTCCCTCGCCCCTCAGCGCCCGCGCGGCCGCAGCGTAGAAGTCCTCGTGGAACAGGCCGACCGCCGGCCCGACCGGGTCGGTGGAATCAACGAGGATCACGTCGAATTCGGACCGGGCCTGGGCCACCCGGAGGATGCCGTCGGCCACGTTCACCCGCACTCGGGGATCATCGAGACCCTGGCTGATAGCGGGGAAAAAGCGGCGGGCCACCTCGATTACCTGGCGGTCGATCTCCACCAGTTCGACTTCCTCGACGCTTGGATGGCGGAGGACCTCCCGCACCGTGCCGCCGTCGCCGCCCCCGATCACCATGACCCGCCGGGGTGCGGGGTGGGTGAACAGGGGCACATGCGCCAACAGCTCGTGGTATACGAACTCATCCCGGTCGGAGGTCTGGATGATGCCATCGAGCACCAGGACCCGGCCGAACTCGAAGGTGTCCAGCACCGCCAGCTCCTGGTAGGGCGTGGTCTCCCGGTGCAGGGTCTCCTTCACGCGCAGGCAAAGGCCGAAATCCTTGTTGTGGACTTCGGTGAACCATAGTTCCATGGAGGGACCTCCGCTACGCTCAGTCGAAATCCATGATCTGGCCGAGCAGCGACTTGCGCCGGCGGCGGGGATCCCGGGAATCGCGAGCGTCCCGGCGGTCGAACGTCTCACCCGGGGAGCGGCGGCCGGGGCCATCATCGTCATCGCTGGAGCGCTCGATGAGCTTGTCCAGCTCGCCGCGGTCCAGCCACACACCCCGGCACTGCTGGCAGTAATCGATCTCGATACCCTGCCGATCGGCCATCCGCAACTCAACCTTGCACACCGGGCATAGCATGGCGGGACCTCCTTGGCCTGACAGCATTCCACCCTTGTCCCCTAGCATACCTCACCGCGGAAACTTCCGCAATGACCGGCAACCGGGCCCGGGCGGCCGCGGCGCGCGTCCTCCAGCGTGCGCGGCCATGGCGCCGGGCTGCTACCTTCCACGTTGCCGGGGATGGTCCGCTCTGCTATCATGGGGCTACGGGCGCGGAGCTTTCCTGGTTGCGGTTGGTACCCGTTTCCTCTTTAT
>DOZU01000098.1:1817-11415 GCA_003517845.1 Clostridiales bacterium
TCGCCCGGCGAGTCCGCCTATGCAGGACTTGCATGATGGGCCGTTTAGCGGGGGGAATAGCCGCGATCGCGCTCGGGCTCGCCGGGAGAGCCCGACCGGCGCGACTCCGCCCGGTTGTCTTAGCGGCCGAGAGCCTGTGGATAACCCGCAGGGCCGGGGAGGAACGCGGCAATGAAACCGCAGTTATCGGAAATATGGGACCGTACCCTCGAGTTGCTGCGTTATGAGCTGCTCAAGCCCAGCTTCGATACGTGGTTGCTAAATACGCAACCGCTGGCCTTGATGGATGACACGATTGTCATCGGCGTGCCCAACGAGTTCGCGCGAGACTGGCTGGAACGGCGGTATGCCGAGGACATCCGCCGGACGCTCCGGCGAGTCCTGGAACGGGACCTCAGGATCAAGTTCGTCATCCCGAACAGCAGCGGCGTGGCTCCCGCCAAGGTGCCGCCGAGCGAGGCGGAAATGCTTCCGGCCACGGCTCGCCCGGCGCCGTCGCACGCGGGCGTCCTGAATGCGAAATACACTTTCGACAGCTTCGTCGTCGGCACGCAAAGCCGCCTGGCGCATGCCGCTTGCCTGGCCGTGGCCGAAGCCCCCGCCCGCTCGTATAATCCGCTTTTCATCTATGGCGGCGTAGGTCTGGGGAAAACCCACCTCATGCAGGCTGTCGCTCACTACTCGCTGCAGTTGCGCCCGGACCAGCAGGCCCTGTACGTTTCCTCCGAGAAGTTCACCAATGAGATGATCAACAGCATCCGGGACGATCGGATGCCGGACTTCAAGAATCGCTATCGCAGCATCGATCTGTTGTTGATCGACGACATTCAATTCTTGGCGGGCAAGGAGCGGACTCAGGAGGAATTCTTCTACACCTTCGAAGCCCTCCATGGGGCCTCGCGGCAGATCGTGATCTCCAGCGATCGCCCGCCCAAGGAGATCCCGACCCTCGAGGAACGGCTGCGAACCCGGTTTGAATGGGGTTTGATCGCCGATATCCAGCCTCCGGACTTCGAGACGCGAGTGGCCATCCTGCGTAAGAAAGCGCAGTATGAGAGGCTGGTTTTGCCGGACGATGTCGCTTCTTTCATAGCCAGCCGGGTATCCACCAACATCCGCGAGTTAGAGGGGGCGCTAACGCGCATCATGGCCTACGCAGCGTTCACCGGGACAACCCTCGACATCGCGGTGACGGCAGAGGCCTTGCGGGACCTGGTGGACGATGTCCGCCCCCGGGTGATAAACATCGGGGGGATCCAGTCAGTCGTCGCTCAATACTACGGCCTCAAGATCGAAGATCTGCAGGCGAAACGCCGAACTCGCTCCCTGACTTTCCCCCGCCATGTGGCCATCTATCTATGCCGCGAGTTGACCGACGCCTCCTTGCCGAGAATCGGCGACGAGTTCGGGGGCCGGGACCATACGACGGTGATCTATGCCCACGAGAAGATCAAGGGCGAATTGGAGCGGGATTCGGGATTACGGCGAGTCATCGGCGAGTTGACGGAACGAGTCCAGGGGGCCTGAACGTGAGTTTGGGGATAAATCGACGGCAATCAACAGGATATCCTTCGACTATCCACTCCCTCTCCCGGATGTCCGACGCCAAACGGCACGGTTTCCCGGGTTTATCCCCATTTCCCCAGCGCTTATTACTACAACTACGGTTTGTGATCGATCGATCATAAATGGATGAGATGTCACGCCATGGTGGAGGTGTAGGGGATGCAGTTAAGTCTGCCCCAGGCCCAACTACTGCAATCGCTGAACATCATCAACCGTACCATCTCCTCGCGTTCCGTACTGCCGATCCTCACCGGTGTCCTGCTGGAAGCGCGCGATGGGGCGCTCCGGCTGGTGGGGAGCGACAATGAGACCTGGATGGAGCTGTCGGTCCCCGCAACCGTGGCCGCGGCGGGATCGCTGGTCGTCCCCGCACGCTACCTGATGGAGTTGGTCCGGCGAATCCCCTACGGGCAAGTCTCGCTCAATGCCAATGCGACTCAGCGCAGCTTGAACGTGTCCTGGGGGAGGGGCAAGCTGGCGGTTCACGGGTTCGATGCCGCTGAGTTTCCGATGATCCCACAGGTGGTGGGCGAAGCGGAGTTGGAAATCGGTCGTCTAGATCTGCTTCGGATGATACGGCAGACGCATTTTGCCTTGTCGGCGGACGCGACGAGGGCAGCATTCACGGGCACGCTGGTTACGCGCGATGACGATCGGCTGACCCTGGTGACGACGGATGGTTTCCGGCTTGCGCTTTCCGCGACGAGGGTCGCCTTGCCGGCGGAGCAGGAACTTGGGGCAATTGTCCCGGGACGAGTGCTCGGAGACCTTGCGGCTATCATCGATGGGGAAGGACCCTCAATCCAGGTGACCATGAGCAAACAACTGATGTCCTTCCGGAGCGGTCCCTTACAGGTAGTCACCCGGCTGCTCGAAGGTCACTTCCCGCCGTATCGCCAAGTCATCCCTCGGGATTTCCCCACGAGCATCCAGACCGATCGGACGGCGCTGGAGCAAGCCTGCGACCTGGCATCAGCCGCCCTTCGCGAGTCGGGACAAGCCATGCGTTTGGAACTCAGTCCGGAAAGGCTTCTGATCCAAGCCAATGCACCCGAGCGGGGCGATCTTGAAGAGGAAATTCCCGTCCAGTTTGAAGGCGAGCCCATGAAAGTAGCCTTCAATCCCCGTTACTTTGTCGAGGGGGTCCGAGCCGTCGAAACGCAAGAAGTGCGCTGTCGGTTCACCGGGCCGGGCAGCGCGGCCTGCGTGTACGGTAAAGGCCAGGACAACTTCCTTTACGTGGTCCTGCCGGTGAAAGTCGAGTAAGGAAAACCGGTGCACGTTCACCGTGTCGAACTGGTCGACTTCCGCAATTATGAGCAATTGACCCTTGATCTGACGCCAGGTTGTAGCTTCTTCCTGGGGCCGAATGGGTCGGGCAAGACCAATCTCCTCGAAGCGATCCGCGTCATCGCCTGTGGCCGCTCCCACCGGGGAGCGCGGGACTCGGACATGGTGCGTCTGGGCCGTCCTGGTTACCGGATAGCGGTTGCGGCGTTGGGCCGGCAGGAAGCCCTCGAACTCGATCTAGTGTGGAAGCGCGGCCAAAGCAGGCGTCTCCGCCTCAATGGCGTCCCGGTCGAACGGATGGCGGATGCCCTGGGTCGACTACCGGTCGTCATCTTCTCCCCGGGTGAGTTGGAACTGGTTCAGGGTGGTCCCGTCGGGCGGCGCCGGTACCTCGACCTACTCCTGTGCCAGCTTTTCCCCGCTTACTACGACCGGTGGCTAACTTACCAGCGGGTCCTGCTCCAACGGAACCGATTACTGATTCAGTCGCGAGGCGATCCTCATCCCGGCGAGCGGGAAGTATGGGACGGGAGTCTCGTGGAAGCGGGACTGCCACTCGCGGCGTATCGGCAAGAGCTTGCAGCTCAGCTGGCGGGCGTGCTGCCCGCACTGCACGCCCGGTTGGTGGGCGCGGCGGAAGCCTTGAAGGTGGAATATCAGCCCGGCGTTTCGGGGCCGCCCGCGTCGCTCCGGAATGGCGATGAGTGGATGGCCGCATACCGGCAGCAACTCGTTCATGCCCGCCCGCTCGAACGGCGCCGGCGCCTCACGCTCATCGGGCCCCATCGCGACGACCTGGCCATCAGTTGGCAAGGACGCAACCTGCGCACCTTTGCTTCCCAAGGCCAGCAACGAATGGCCGCCCTGGCCATGAAACTGGCGGAGGTACAACTGCTGCGGCGCCAAGCGGGAGAGGAACCAGTCCTCCTCTTGGACGACGTACTATCGGAACTGGACTCCAGCCGCCGAGCGGTTCTCCTGGACTTTCTCGCCGAGGGCGGCCAAACCCTGATCACCGCCGCGGCTCTGGGCGGGGCCATCCGGGCGGACGACTCCGCCCGCTTCTACCATGTGGAAGCGGGCCAGGTGCGCGGCGGCTGAGATCGGGAAACGATGGCGTGCTTCAGACGCGCGGCGGGGGTGCTACAGGTTGTAGGGGCGGGTTCTGAGCCCGCCCCTACCGCTTGGGCCGCGTGCCCAAACCATCGAGCGGTCACAGTTGTTCGAGGTAGTCCGCAAAAGCCATCAGGTCTCCGCGAACCCGATCAAAAGCTGGGCGCACGTGCTGAATGAGGCGATCGACGCGCTCCCCATCGAGTTTGAAAGCGTAGACATTGCGAACGACGTGCCTGAACCGCAGATACTCATCCAACTCTTCTTCGGTGTTTGCGGAAATCACCTGAGGACGAACCGGGGCCAGGCTGGCAGACATCTGTCGCAAGAGATCGCGGTGCCAGTCCGGTCCTCCGGGGACACTCTGGTCCACGGCCAGCGCAATGTGGCGGAAAATGCGTTCGAGGCCGCCGTAGAAGTCGTGCAAGTTGAGCGCCGCAGAATCCAGGTAGAAGTCAGGTTCCGTAGACCCGCGGGCCAACCGCATTGCCTGCTCGGCGCGGGTTACGACCCTCGCCAGGTCGGCGAGTTCCTGGCGGATGCGACCGGCGGTGACCAGATTACGCTCGATCATAGTTCCTGCCCCTCTCGCTCAACGACCGCCAGCAGCGAGTCGCGACAAGTGTTGACGTCGACCAGGTTCATCTCGATTCCCTCGCCCAGGTCCATGACCGCCCCCATGGCCCGGAAGGTGTCCTCGGGGACGATGCCCCAGACGGCGATGTCCACGTCCGACCATCTGCCGAAGTCTCCGGGGCGAAGGAGAGAGCCGAACACGACCACTCGCGTGGCGCCGAAGTCTTCCTTGAGCAATTCAGCCGCCAGGCGTGCTCTTTCCCACGCCGTCTCCCTGCGGGCGGTCCGCTCTCTCTCCTCATGCTCCAGGCGCCGCCGGGCGGTAGCCCTATACAGCGCCATGTCTTCTTCACTTATGCCCGGTAAGGACCCTTTAGTTATCATCACCTGTTCCCCGGTCGGGCCGAACTCCCGCTGCGAGGCGGAGGCCGAACCGGACCCTTGCGCCTTGAGTATAACCCGTTGGCGGCATCCAAGAAAGTAGGGGCGGGTTCCGAACCCGCCCCTGGCCCGAGCGGAACCCGGCCAGGGTTGTGGCCCACGACGGGGCGCGACCCTGGCCGCCCGCTTGCTTGTTGGCCGGCGGCGCTACATGCTATAATTCGTCCGTGGCGCCCGGGGCGATGGGAACCGCGGCGGGTTTAGCTTTTTGAGCCCTGGCGGCAAAGGGGTGGCGGGTTGGCTGACGGCAAGGATCGCTCTACCTATGACGAGACCCAGATCCAGGTCCTGGAGGGTCTGGATGCGGTGCGGCGGAGGCCCAGCATGTACGTGGGCTCCACCGGCCCGCGGGGCCTGCACCATCTCGTGTATGAAGTGGTCGACAACAGCGTCGACGAGGCGCTCGCCGGACACTGCAGTCTGATCGCCGTCGTGCTGCTGCGGGACGGAGCGGTTTCCGTGCGGGACAACGGCCGGGGGATTCCCGTCGGCATCCACCGGCCGACGGGCCGACCGGCAGTGGAAGTGGCGCTGACCGTCCTGCACGCGGGGGGCAAGTTCGGCAGCCAGGCCTACAAGGTTTCCGGCGGACTGCACGGCGTGGGCGTGTCGGTCGTCAACGCCCTCTCCCGGTGGCTGGAGGTCGAAGTCCAGATCGACGGGGGCCGCTTCCGCCAACGCTATGAGCGCGGCGTGCCGGTGACGCCGGTGGAGCGGCTGGGAGACACGACGGCTACCGGCACCCGGGTGACCTTTCAGCCCGACCCGGAGATCTTCGAGACCGTCGAGTTCAGCCCGGAAACGCTGGTACAAAGACTGCGCGAACTCGCCTTCCTGAACCGGGGCCTGCGCATCACTTTCCTGGACGAGCGCAGCGGCGAGGAACGCGAATTCCACTATGAGGGCGGCCTCGAATCGTTCGTCGCTCATCTGAATCGCAATGACGACCCGGTACATGACCGGGTCATCCGGGTGGAGGCGGAACGAAACGGCATTCACGTAGATCTGGGCCTACAATGGAATACCGGGTACTCCGAGCACGTCTTCTCGTACGCCAATACCATTCGCACCAGCGAGGGAGGCACCCACGAAGAGGGCCTGAAGCGGGCCTTGACCCGGGTGCTCAATGACTATGCCCGGCGCAGCGGCGCCCTCAAGGAGGGCGAGCCGAACCTGTCCGGCGAGGACGTGCGGGAAGGCCTCGTGGGCGTCCTCAGCGTCAAGTTGACCGATCCGCAGTTCGAAGGCCAGACCAAGACCAAACTGGGCAACAGCGAAGTGCGGGGGTTGGTCGAGGGGGTTGTCGGCGAAGGTCTCGGGGCATTTCTGGAGGAGAACCCCGCGCCGGCCCGTCGCATCATAGATAAGACCATCGGGGCGGCGCGGGCGCGCGAGGCGGCACGGAAAGCGCGCGAGCTGACACGCCGGAAGAGCAGCCTCGAATTCGCTTCCCTCCCCGGCAAACTGGCGGATTGCTCCCAGCGCGACGCCGAGACCACCGAGCTGTTCCTGGTGGAAGGCGACTCGGCCGGCGGTTCGGCCAAACAGGGGCGGGACCGCGCCTTCCAGGCCATCCTGCCGCTGCGGGGGAAGATCATCAACGTGGAGAAGGCCCGCCTCGATAAGATCCTGGCCAACCAGGAGATCCGGGCCATCATCGCCGCGGTCGGGACCGGCATCGGCGAGGACTTCGACCTGGCGAAGACGCGGTACGGCCGCATCGTGATCATGACCGACGCCGATATCGATGGGGCGCACATCCGGACCTTGCTATTGACCTTTTTCTATCGCTACATGGACCCGCTGGTCACGGCCGGCAAGGTGTTCATAGCCCAACCCCCGCTGTATCAGGTGAAGAAAGGCAAGGAGTCCGTCTACCTTTACTCCGATAAAGAACTCGACGCCCACCTGACCCGGGTCGGGCGCTCGGGGGTGACCATCCAGCGGTACAAGGGCCTCGGGGAAATGAACCCGGAGCAGCTATGGCAGACGACCATGGATCCTGCTCACCGGACCTTGCTCCAGGTTGACCTGGAAGATACCATAGCCGCCCATGAGGTCTTCACCATCCTGATGGGAGACCGGGTCGAGCCCCGGCGGGAGTTCATCGAGACTCACGCCCGGGAGGTCAGGTTCCTGGACACGGTTGGCTGACCCGAGCGGGTAGCCGTTTCGAGATCGAGGTGGCTTGAAGTTGAGTGACCGACCGACAATCGTCCCCGTATCGCTGGTCGACGAGATGAAGCGGTCCTACATCGACTATGCGATGAGCGTGATCGTCAGCCGCGCCCTCCCCGACGTGCGGGATGGACTGAAGCCGGGACAGCGACGCATCCTGTACGCCATGCGGGAACTCGGCTTTACGGCCGACCGGCCGCACAAGAAGTCGGCCCGCGTGGTGGGAGAGGTGCTGGCCCGCTATCACCCTCACGGCGACGCCGCCGTCTACGATGCGATGGTACGCATGGCCCAGGATTTCTCCACCCGTAACCTGCTGGTGGATGGGCATGGGAACTTCGGTTCGATCGACGGCGACCCGCCGGCGGCCATGCGCTACACGGAAGTGCGGCTGAGTCGCCTGGCGCAGGAACTGCTGCGGGACATTGACCGGGCGACGGTGGACTTCGCGCCGAACTACGATGAGACCACCGAGGAACCGGCGGTACTCCCCGCCCGGATACCCAACCTGCTGGCCAACGGCTCCTCGGGGATCGCGGTGGGGATGGCGACCAACATCCCCCCGCACAACCTGGGGGAGTTGATCGACGGGCTGTTGGTCTTGATGGAGAACCCCGACGCGTCCTCAGAGGAACTGCTCCAGGCGATCCCCGGACCCGACTTCCCGACGGGAGCGATGATCCTGGGGCGCCAGGGCATCGCCGAGGCCTACGCCACGGGAAGAGGCGTGCTCCGCCTCCGGGCCGTAGCGCAGGTGGAAGTGGTCAAGGGCGGCCGGCAACGCATCGTGGTCACGGAACTCCCCTACCAGGTGAACAAGGCAAAGCTGATGGAACGTATCGCGGAGTTGGTGCGGGAGCGCCGGCTGGAAGGGATCGCCGACCTGCGCGATGAGTCGGACCGCGACGGCATCCGCATGGTCATCGAGTTGCGGCGGGATGCTTCGCCGCAGGTAGTCCTCAACCGGCTGTATAGCTACACGCCGATGGAGGAGAGCTTCGGCGTCAACATGTTGGCCCTGGTCGGCGGCAGGCCGCAAGTCATGGGCCTGCGGGAGGCCCTGGAGCATTACCTGCACCACCAGACGGAGGTCATCGTCCGGCGGACCCGCTTCGACCTCCAGCGAGCGGAACAGCGGGCGCACATCGTCGAGGGGCTCCAAGTCGCGGTGGACCACATCGACCGGGTCGTGCAACTCATCCGGGCCAGCCGCACCGAAGAGGTTGCCCGGGCGGGGTTGCAGCGCGAGTTCGGCTTGTCCGAGCCCCAGGCGGCGGCGATCACGGAGATGCGGCTGGGCAGGCTGACCGGGCTCGAGCGGGACAAGCTGGCCGTGGAATACCAGGAGTTGCTCGAACAGATCGCGTTCCACCGGAGCGTCCTCGGGGACGAACGGCTGGTCCAACAGATCATCCGCGAAGAATTGACGGCGATCCGCGAGAAATATGCCGACCCCCGTCGCACGCAGATCGTGGACCGGGTTGAGGACCGGGGGCCGGAGGACCTCATCGCCCAGGAAGACGTGGTCATAACCCTGACCCACTACGGGTATATCAAGCGTATCCCGCTAGGCACCTACCAGAGCCAGCGCCGGGGAGGCCGGGGGATCACGGCCGCCGGCACGCGGGAGGATGACTTCCTCGAGCACTTGTTCGTCACCACGACCCATCATTATCTGCTGTTCTTCACCAATCGAGGCCAGGTCTTGAGGCTGAAAGTGCATGAACTCCCCGAGGGCAGCCGCCAGGCCCGAGGCAGCGCGCTGGTCAACCTGCTCCGCCTGGCTCCGGGGGACAAGATCAATGCCGTGATCCCGATGCGGCACTTCCAGGGCAGCTACCTCTTGATGGCCACCCGGCGCGGGATGGTGAAGAAGACGGAAGCGGCCGAGTTCGAGCAGGTCCGGGCGGGCGGGATGCAGGCCATCCGGCTGCAATCCGGCGACGAACTGATCGCCGTCCGGCTCACCACCGGGGACCAGGAAGTGGTGCTGGTGACCGCCCAGGGCATGGTGGTGCGGTTCCCGGAAGCCGAGGTGAGGCCGATGGGGCGCTCGACTTCGGGGGTCCGCGGGATGACGCTGCGGGCGAACGACCATCTGGTGGCCATGGACGCGGCGCGTCCCGGGCATGCCTTGCTGATGATGACGGCCAAGGGTTTCGGCAAGCGGGTCACCGTCGAGAGCTTCCGGCGGCAACACCGCGGGGGCAGCGGCTTGATCGGGATGCGCGTGCGCGAACAGCGAGGACCGGTCACCGGAGCCATGATCGTGGGGCCCGTGGACGAACTGATGGTCGTCTCCGGTTCGGGCACCCTCATCCGGTTGAAAGTGCCCGATATCCCGGTCCAGGGAAGACTGACTCGCGGCGTCACCCTGATGCGCCTTGGGCCCGAGGACGCGGTGGGGGCGGTGGCCCGGGTGGTGGGCGGTGAC
>DOZU01000057.1 GCA_003517845.1 Clostridiales bacterium
CCCGCCCCTACCGTGAATCTGCGGGAGGACTGCACTGCCCCGGCGGAGAATAGGCTCGACCGCCAGGCATTCGCGATTGTCGGCTGTGAATGAGGAGGTGAACAAATGGCCTACAAGATCACGGAAGACTGCGCCACTTGCGGCGTGTGCGAACCGGAATGCCCTAACCAGGCGATTTCCGAGGGAACGGAGACCTACGTGATCGACCCCGATCGCTGTAACGAGTGTGTGGGATTCCACGATGAGGCACAGTGCGCCGCGGTCTGCCCCGTGGACGCCTGCGTTCCCGATCCGGAACACCGGGAATCGCGGGACCAGCTACTCGCCAAGAAGAGCCGCCTGCACGGCGACTGACCGGCGCGGAGGAAGGGGGAGACGGTCGCAGGGCGCGTGCCGCCCCCCCTGTCGCTTCAAGGAGGAGTCGGCAGCCAGGGGGAGAATGAAACCGCAAGGTCCTGCCAGGTAAGGTACCCAGTACGATTCGGACCAGGCCGCTTTCGGCGGAGGGGATAGCCCATGGACCCCGCGTTAGTGCTGGTCGCGGATGATGAGCCGTTCATCCTCCGCTCGCTGGCTTTCGTGTTGAAGAAGGAAGGTTTCCGGGTGGAGACGGCCGGGGACGGGGTAGAGGCGCTGGAGAAGATTCGGGCATCGCGACCGCGGGTGGTCTTCCTGGACATCATGATGCCGCGCATGAACGGCTACGAAGTCTGCAGTCAAGTCAAGGCCGATCCCCGCCTCCGAGACATTCACGTGGTGTTCCTCACGGCCAAGGGACAGCAAATCGATAAGGTCAGAGGGCTAATCCAGGGAGCCGACGACTATATAACCAAACCCTTCAGCCCGCGGGCGATCCTGCAGAAGGTGCGAGAGGTTGCCAGTACGAGCCGGCAACCCCTTTACCCTCACCGGAGTGGATAGTCCGCACACCATCGTCCGTCCGCATGCAGGCACCATACCGGGGACTGCGCTAGAGCGGTAAGGAGGCGGGAGGCGTTGTCGGGTCAGGCTGCGGGTACCTCCGAGAAACCCGCGTCGCTGAGCGAACACGAGGAACTCATGACCCGCATCAAGCTCACGACCACGGCGCGTCGCCTGACGATCGGTACATTTGCCGCGGTAATGTTCGGCTTGCGCCTGCTGGCGGGGGTGGAGGTACCCACGGGAGTCTTCGTGGCGCTCGCCGCTTGGTTTCTGTTCTCTTTCGTGTTGGACTATTTCGTGGAAGTCGATCGCCGCCGCTGGCGCGTGCCGGCCATTCGCCGTCCCGATGCCTGGACGCCCCTCGCAGCCGACGCGACGCCCGGGCATGTACCCCGGTATGCCGGCAAACTGGCCGACCCTGACCCGATTGACCCCCACCGTGCCCTCGAGAACCGCCATGTCGCCTATCTCGTCCTGGAGCTCACGCTGGCCACCGTCGTAGTCCACTATCTGGGCGGAATCGGCGGACTGGGCGTCTCGCTCTATCTGGTGATCATCCTTTTCGCCAACATGTTCCTCCCCAGGATGAAGGGGATGGCGGTCACGCTGCTGGGGTCCGCATTCTTCAGCGGGCTTGCCGTGGCGGAGTTCCTCGGGGTCATCCGACCCCAGCCCTTCTTCGCCATCGTTCGCATCCGAGACCTCAGCTATCTGATCACGATGATCGCCGCCTTGCCGATGGGGCTATTCCCTATTTTCGGCTACAGCGTGAGTATCTTCTCGGGTGCGCTGCAGCGCAAGAGCATTCAGTTACAGGCGATGTTCCACCAGTTGCAGGGCTATGTCGAGGAACTGGCCCGGCACAAGGCAGAACTCGAGGGCACCGTCGCCGCCCGTACCCGGGACCTTCAGGCGGCATACGATGAACTGAAACATGCCCATCGTGAGTTGCAGGCCTTGGATGAGATGAAGTCCAGCTTCCTGGCAAACGTATCCCATGAACTCCGCACTCCCCTCACCTCCATCCGCTCTTTCTCCGAGATCCTGCTGACCTATCCCGACGAGGATCGCAGCTCCCAACTGGAGTTCATCCAGATCATCAACCACGAGAGCGAGCGGCTGACCAGGCTGATCAACGACGTCTTGGATGTGGCCAAAATTGAAGCCGGTCGCATGGAATGGCATGTGGCTGACGTGAGGCTGGACGAACTCCTGCACGAGGCCGCCCGCACCGCGCGGCCGCTCCTCGCCGATGCCGGCCTGGAGTTCTCCTTACAGATCGACTCCGGGGATTATCTTGTTGAGGCCGACCGTGATCGGATTTCGCAGGTGCTGGGAAACCTGCTCAACAATGCCCTTAAGTTCACCAAGCAGGGCCGAGTGGCGATGGCCTTGCGCCGCGTAGGCGATATCGCCGAGATAGTTGTCCGCGATACCGGGGTCGGTATCCCCGCTGACAAGCTGGGCAAGATATTCGACAAGTTTTACCAGATCTCAGAAGAGGGACGGCTCGACGGGGCCAAGACGGCTGGTACCGGACTGGGCCTGGCCATCTGCAAGGAGATCGTAGAGCACCACGGTGGACGTCTCTGGGCGGAGTCGGAGTTGGGAGCGGGCAGCGCTTTCCACTTCACCATCCGTTGTCTGGCTCCGCGCCTCGTCGCGCACGCCGAGGCAGCCGCCGGCAGGCCGGATGCCGCCGGCGGCAGTTCGCGAAAGGCCGGCAGTGCTTCCCGAATGGTGATGGTCGTGGACGATGAACCCGGCATCCGCCGCAGTCTCCGTTTCTTGTTGGAGAGAGAAGGGTATGGAGTAATCGAGGCCGGAAGCGGCCGAGAAGCCATTGAGCTATGCAAGCAGCACCGACCGGACTTGATCACCATGGACGTGCTGTTGCCGGATGCGTCAGGCTTCAACGTCCTCGAAGAGCTGAAGAACCGCCCTTCCACGGCGGACATTCCCGTGGTGATGGTCTCGGTGGTGGACGACCGGGAGCGAGGAGAAGCCCTCGGGGCCAGCGGCTACGTGACGAAGCCGGTAGATCTACGTGAACTATCCCTGAGAGTTCGAGCCCTGTTGACCCCTGGTCCACGCCATGGCAAGATCTTGGTGGTGGATGATGACGATGCGACTGCTCGCAGCATCGAAGCCGCGCTGCTGCGGGAAGGCTACCAGGCGGCCCGAGCGAACAACGCGGATGAGGCCTTGCGGTTTAGCCGCCGGGAGCAGCCCGATCTCATCATCAGCGACCTGCTTATGCCCGGCGTGAGCGGATTTGACCTGCTGAGGACCTTACGGCAGGACCCCGTCACCCGTGAGATTCCCGTGGTCGTGCTCACCGGGCACACGGACCGCGAGAGTCGGGTAACCGCCTTGTCCCTGGGGGCGGACCGCTTCATAGCGAAGGATGAAGGGCTGGCCGGCCTCCTCGCACAGATCAGAGAACTCATGGGCGTGGATGGGCGGCGGGCCGACTGACAGGATGGGCGGAGGGGAACCGGGATGCCGAGCACCAATCTGCTCGAATCCGTGGGCGCCGATCAACTTCGTAGGGTGTTGGAGGAGGCATCCTGGCGGGCCAATCTGTCCCTGATCCTCCTCGATACCCGGGGCCAGGTTGTGATGCAGAGTCACCCCATGATCGGAGCTTGCGCGAAGGTTGGTCCGCGACAGTCGGGTCAACGCGAGTGTCCCGTCGGTCATGCCGGCGTCATCCAGGACCTCGCCGGCAAGCAGGGACCCCGTTCCTTCCCCTGCCCTGCCCACACCGGATACTCCGTGCTGGCAAAAGTCATCGCGCCGCGCTCATTCCTGAGCGGGGCGATGCTCGCCTGTCTCAGCCCCCGCGAGGACTCCTCATGGCGAGAGGAGCTGTTCTTCTTTACCGTGGCCAGGATCCAAGAACTGGCCGAAATTGCCCAGGACATAGAAAGCCTGGCCCAGGAAGTCGCCCACACCTACGAGGAGTTGAGCCTGCTCTACGATATCAGTGCCGAACTCACCGCGGTCATCGATGTTCCCACGGCCTGCCAGCATGTCTTGGAAAAGGCGGCGGTCGTGATCCAGGCCAAGCGCGGGGCGGTCTTCCTCACCGCGGAAGGCGACACGGCGCTGGAGCCCGTCGCCGTGAAGGGACTGGCGGTAGAGGCGGCAGCAGCGTTCGCCGCGCGCTCCGGCGATGGTCTGTTCAGCCGGGTCATGGCTACGGGAGAAGGCGAACTCCTCGAGGACGTGGCTGCCTTGCCCGACGAGGAGCGTTTGGAGCGGCAAGCCCCGTCCCTACTCGCGCCTCCGCTAATCGTGTGTTCCCTGAGGGTGCGGGAGCGCGTTCTCGGGGCGATAGTCATCGCCGACAAAGCTTACGGCAAGCACTTCACTTCCGGGGACTTGAAACTACTGAGCGCCATCGCCAGCCAGGCGGCCGTGGCCTTGCTGAACACCCGCGTGTACGAGGAGTCCCGCAACACCCTCCTGTCCACCATCAAATCGCTGGTGGCGACCATTGATGCTAGAGACCCTCACACTATCGGCCATAGCGAACGGGTGACCAGGCTGGCCGTCGCGATCGGTCGCGAACTCGGTTTGCCATCGGAGGAACTCAAGGACCTCATGTTCGCGGCGGAGCTTCACGACATCGGCAAGTTGACTTTGCCGGATTCCATATTCGCAAAGCGCGACCGGCTTACGTCCGCCGAATGGGAGATGGTCATGCAACACCCGGAACGCGGAGCGGAGATGATCAGGCATATCCGCCATATGGAGCGCGTCTTCCCGGGCATACTCCACCATCATGAGCGGTATGATGGCAAGGGCTATCCTCATGGCCTGTCCGGAACCGACATCCCCATGAACGCGCGAATCATAGCCGTCGCCGACAGCTTCGACGCCATCACTTCTAGCCGTCCGTATCGGCAGGGAGCCACCTGGACGGCCCAACAGGTTCTGGAGGAACTCGAGGCATTGGCCGGCGCGCAGTACGATCCGGCGATCTGCCGGGCCCTGGGGAGAGCGTGGAGACAGGGTTGGGTCGAGGAAGCTGCAATGGGTCTGCTGCTCCGCAGGGATAGCTGATCGGCGGCCGGAAGGGTACACGGCTGCACCGTCGAA
>DOZU01000199.1 GCA_003517845.1 Clostridiales bacterium
TACCTGCCCGGGAACCAAGGTGTTCACCCTCACCGGAGACATCGTGAACGAAGGCCTCATCGAAGTGCCGATGGGGATCACCCTCCGCGAGATCATCTTCGATATCGGTGGCGGCATTCCGGGAGGCCGCCGGTTCAAGATGGCGCAGACGGGAGGAACCTCTGGCGGGTGCCTCCCCGAATCGCTCCTGGATGTGCCCATGGACTACGATCGGCTGGCAGCGGCAGGCTCAGCCCTCGGCTCCGGGGCCCTGCTGGTGATGGACGACACCCGCTGTATCGTCGACTTGGCCAGGGTCTTCGCCCGGTTCTTCCTCCACGAGTCCTGTGGCCAGTGCACTCCCTGTCGCGAGGGGACCCTTCAGTTGCATCACATTCTGGACCGGTTCACGACCGGGCGCGGCAGCCGGGAGGATCTGGCGTTGCTCGGGAGGCTGGCCAAGACCCTTACCAGCGCCTCCCTATGCCCGCTCGGTCAGTCCGTGCCGCTTTCCGTCATGACCACCCTGAAGCACTTCGAACCGGAGTACCTCGCCCACATTGACCACCGCGCCTGCCCCACCGGTACCTGCCGGTCCCTGGCAGGGGGGACCAAGCCGGCCGCAGCGGGCAACGGACGAAGGGGGTATTGAGCCACCATGCAGGATCGAGTCAGATTGACCATAGACGATCGCGAGATCTTGGCGGAACGTGGATCGAGCATCCTCAAAGCCGCCCGGGAAGCCGGCATCACCATCCCCACCCTGTGCCACCACCCGGACCAGCGGGTCAAGGCTCTATGTCGCGTATGTGTGGTGGAGGTCGAGCGGTCGCGGACGCATCAGGCGGCTTGCGCCTTCCCCGTGGCCGACGGCATGGTCGTCCGCACCCGGAGCCCGGCGGTCCGGGAAGCCCGCCGGACGATCCTGGAACTGATCATCGCCCGCCATCCGCTTGACTGCCTGCAGTGTGGCCGCAACCTGCGTTGCGAGCTGCAGACCTTGGCGGAGCGGATGGGAGTCCGGGACGCGAACTTCCACCGCCTGGACAAGCCCCCCGAGTTGGATACGTCCAGCCCCTCGCTGGTACGGGATCCCGCCAAGTGCATTGTATGCCGCCGTTGCGTCGAGACTTGCCAGGAGGTACAGCAGGTGGGAGTGCTATTCCCCCTGCACCGCGGCGCGGATACCACTGTGGGCACCGCCGGCGGACGTGGACTCCTGGACGCAGTGTGTACCATGTGCGGTCAATGCAGCTTGACTTGTCCGACCGGGGCGATCGTCGAGCGGGACCACACCCGTCAGGTATGGGAGGCCCTCGGGAATCCTGAGAAGCATGTAGTGGTCCAGACCGCCCCGGCAACCCGGGTGACGATCGGCGAGGAGTTCGGGATGGAGCCCGGCAGTATCGTCACCGGCAAGCTGGTGGCGGCGCTGCGCCGACTCGGCTTCGACCGCGTGTTCGACACGGATTTCACCGCCGATCTCACCATCCTGGAAGAGGCCCACGAATTGCTGCACCGGGTGAAGGAGGGCGGGGTGCTGCCCCTGATCACCTCTTGCAGCCCGGGTTGGGTGAAGTACGTCGAGCACTTCTTCCCCCAGCTCCTGCCGAACGTGTCCTCCTGCAAGTCGCCGCAGCAGATGTTCGGGGCTCTCGCCAAGACTTACTATGCCCAGCGCGCCGGCCTAGACGCGGCGGACATCTATGTCGTGTCGGTCATGCCGTGCACGGCCAAGAAATTCGAGGCCGGCCGCCCGGAGATGACGGCCAGCGGCCATCCGGATGTGGACGCGGTACTCACCTCGCGCGAGCTTGGCAGGATGCTGCGCGAGGCGGGCATTGACTTCTTGGATCTGCCCGAGGAGGACTACGATTTGCCGCTGGGCATCTCCACCGGGGCCGGGGCGATCTTCGGAGCCAGCGGAGGGGTCATGGAGGCGGCGCTGCGGACGGCCTACGAGGCGATCACCGGCCGCGCCCTCGAGACCCTTGATATCACCGCCGTCCGGGGACTGGACGGGATCAAAGAGGCGGTCATCCAGGCCGATGGACTGGTCGTCAAGGCGGTCGTCGGTCATGGCCTGGGCAACGCCAGGAAGCTCTGCGAACTGGTCGCCAGCGGCGCAGCCGATTACCACTTCATCGAGATCATGGGCTGTCCCGGGGGGTGCATCGGCGGCGGCGGCCAACCCATACCCACCACCAATGCCATCCGCAGCCGCCGGATGGACGCCATCTACGAGGTCGACCGCAACATGCCGATTCGCAAGTCCCATGAGAACCAGGTGGTCAAGGCCCTCTACGCGGAGTTCCTGGGCCGTCCCCTGAGCGAGAAGTCTCACCAGCTCCTCCACACGCACTATCAGCCGCGAGAGCGTTATCCCACCTGAGAGCAGCCACCGGGGCCGCGGACCGTCCGGCCCGGCCCCGGAACCCTCCTCATGCAGGGCCCGGCACCGCCGCCGGGGTCCCCTCCTCCACCAATCCGATGCTCAGGTAACGATCGCCCGTGTCGGGGCAGATGGTCAAGATGGTCCTGCCCGGCCCAAGGTCCGCGGCAACCATCAGGGCAGCATGAACGTTCGTCCCCGAGGAGATGCCGACCATCATCCCCTCCTCCCGCGCCAATCGCGCTGCCGCGGCCATCGCCGCCTCATCGCTGACCAGGACCGTCCGGTCAATGATGGTGACGTCGAGCACGGGAGGGATGATGCCGTCGCCAATGCCCTGCTGCAGATGATGTTCGATCTGCCCGCCGGATAGAATGGCTGCCTTCTGCGGCTCGGCCGCGACTACCAGGCAATCCGGGTATGCTTCCTTGAGGGCGCGTCCAACGCCCGTCAGGGTGCCGCCGGTGCCGATCCCGGAGACAAATGCATCCACCGGCCCCTGCGTCCCGATCTGCTCGAGGATTTCTGCCGCCGTGGTCCGGTAGTGCGACTCGGGGTTGGCGGGATTGTCGAACTGGCCGGGGACGAACACACGCGGGTCCTCACCGATCATGCGTTCTACCACCGCCAGGGCATTGCCGATTGCCTCGCCGATGTCGTTCCCCGGGTCGGTGAGCACGAGTTCGGCCCCGTAGGCGCGGATGAGGGTCTGGCGCTCCCGGGTCATGTTGGCCGGCATGACGATACGAACCTTGTAGCCAAGGGCGGCGCCCACCATGCACAGGGCGATGCCCTGATTGCCGCTGGTCGCCTCCACGATGATCGAGTCCGGTCGAAGCAGGCCCTGCCGTTCGGCCTCCCGGATCATGGCATGGGCGGGCCGGCACTTCACGCTGCCGCCCGGATTGAGTGACTCCATCTTCACCAGGATCCGGCTGCCGGGTGGTCGCACGCGCTGCAGTTCGATGAGGGGGGTGCGTCCGATAGCCTCCAAGATGGAACGATAAATCCCGCTCAAGACCAGACCTCCCACAGGAACGTCGGACCGGCGGCGGACGGCCGCGGTCGCTCACCGCGGATCAGAATTCGCAGTCTCGGTATTCCTCACCTGCTACTGATCCGCGGTATACCAGGTCGAGACCCATTTGGACGTAGGGGCGGGTTCGGAACCCGCCCCTACAAGGGCCGGGGCCGTGACCGCGACCGTGGCCATGGCAGCGAGGACGACCACGACCATCGCCGCGACCGTGAGGATGACCACGACGATCACCGCGGCTGCGATCTGGCCGCGGGATCATGACCCCACTTTCGCAGCAGCAGGAAGGCATACTGCCACCGTCGAAGGGGCGGATGTCAAGGGAAAGATGATGCGCTACTCGGGGAGGTCGGCCGATGAGGGCGGCGCTGTTCTATTTCTCGGGCACCGGCAACACCTGGCGTACGGCCAACTTGTATGCCGCCCGCCTGCAGCGATCCGGCTGGGGGACCGAGGTCGTAGCCGTCGAGTCCGCTCTCCGGAGTGGGTTGATGCCGGACCGGGACTGCCTGGGCGTGGGATTCCCCGTATATGCCTTCGGTCCGCCGCGGGTCGTCGACCGTTTCCTGCACATGCTGCCTTCGGGTAAGGGACGGCTCGCTTTCGTATGGGCCGTGGCCGGGGGGATAGTGGGAGGCGCGACCGCCATCGTCTGCGACCGCTTGGAGGCATATGGTTACCGGGTGGTCCATGAACGGGCATACGTGGTGCCGGAGAACGTCCACTGGAGTTGGTCGAAACCCGCCGTCGCGGCGAGAGCCAAGGAGCGGGCCTGGAGTCGCATCGAAGGGCTTGTAGCCCGCGCCGCCGATGAACTCGCAGCCGGGCGGGTCCGTCGCGCCCGCCCTGGACACGTCCGTCGCGGACTGATGTCGGGTGGGATGTGGCGGTGGTATATGCGGAGTGGCGCTCATGCCGGCCGTTACATCGGGGTGACTGCCGCTTGCCGGCCCTGCGGACTGTGCGCCGCCGCCTGTCCGACCTCCGCGATGCCCTCCATCCCCCTCGAACATCGGGTCGGGTCTGAATGCACTTTCTGCCTGCGCTGCGCGAGCATCTGCCCCCGGCAGGCCGTCACCGTGCGCTTGCTGCCGGGTATCACCAGCATCCTTCATCGCCACCTGGAACCGGGCTATGGGGACGACGTTCCGAAGGCTATGTCAATGGCCAGTGAAAGACGCAC
>DOZU01000212.1 GCA_003517845.1 Clostridiales bacterium
GATGTCCTCGAGGCGTATCTGGGCGAGGCGGCCCAGGTACGCCGGATGTACTCCGATCTCCTCGAACAGGCGATATGGTACCTGCGCATGGCCAAGCTGGCCCATGACGAACTCGAGACCTTCTACAGCGCGGCCATGGACTTTGATGCGGTCGAAAGGCGCCGGGTCAGAGTCCGGCAGGAAATCGAGGCACAGGCCGCCAGACCCCGCCCGTGACTTCCTGCCGGGCAACGCTCACGAAACGGACTCCCGTTTCAGGAACGCCGTAAGGCAGTGCACGGACCCCCATCCTTTCAGGAGGTCATCGAGTTCCAGCTCGATGACCTCGATGCCCGCCTGCCGGTATACCTGTGCGGTTGCCGGCGAGCCCGCAGCCATCACCACCACCCCGGGCGCTAACGCTACGAAGTTCACGGGCATGGTGGAGCGGTGTTCCCGGACATCGGACACCTCGATGATCCGGAATCCCCTGGCCCGTAACGCCTCGACGGCGACGAAAGGGGTCTGCCATGGAAAACACACCGCGGTGCGGCCGTCGACGATGTTCATGGCTCCGTCCAGATGGACTTGGCCGTAGGCGATCTGTAGCGTCATTACCTCCTCGCAGCCCATGGCCCGGAGTTCCCGTTCTACCTGGCGGCACCCCTCGGGGTTACTGCGGTTGCCCACCCCCAGGAATGCGAGCTTGCGGTCTACCCACATGAGATCGGCTCCCTCAAAGGTGCCGCGGCCGTTGACGGTACGGATGATGGGCACGCCCAAGCGACCCAGCGTCTGGGCCACAAAACGTTCTTCCCCCCGCCGGATGGCGAGCGCCGGTCGCGCCAGAATGGCGCCTTCCGGGGTCATGGCGCACAGGTCCCGGCAGAACATGGCGTTGGGCCGGTCGGGAGACATCTCTTCCACATAGTGGACCTTGACGCCGAAAGCCCGATAGGTCTCGGCCAACCGGTCATGCTGCTCGCGGGCCCGCGAGGGGTCGGGCAGACCTCGAAACCGAATTCGGGCGGGGTCGGTCAACCCTTCCAGTTCGGCTCCGGGCCGGCGCATGAGTACGGCCTGGAGTCGGCCGTACTCCGAGTCTACCCCCCAATCCCCCCAGTACCGGGTCAGATCCTGCTCGAAGGGGACGGCATCGGCGAACCACCGCTCGCCCACGCTGACCTGCGGATCGAGTTGTTGATCGGCGTCGTGCATTCCCGTTCACCTCCCCGGGTAGGCTGTTTCGGCGGCGGCCTGCAGTCTCCCGAATCGAGACTTCGACCGTCGCGAGGTCAGTCCTGCCCCGGCCAGGATATGAGATATCACCCGCCGAAAGACACCATCGGGCAGGAGGTGGGATCGATGGTGACGCTGGACGATATCCGGGAGGCCCAGGCCCGCATTTACGGGAGGGTACACCGTACCGGGCTGGACCTCTCCCGCAGTTTCAGCGGGCCGTCCGGCGCCGCCGTGTATTTGAAACCTGAGAACCTGCAGAAGACGGGATCGTTCAAGATCCGCGGGGCGGCCAACTACATCCTCCAGCTGGACCCGGAAAGGGGGCGACGCGGCGTGATTGCCGCCTCGTCCGGCAACCACGGTCAGGCGGTGGCCTGCGCGGCGGGCTGGATGGGTTATCCCCGCACGGTTGTCCTCCCCGAGGCGGCCTCCCCGGTAAAGGTCGAGGCAGCCAGGGCATACGGCGCCGAAGTCATCCGTCATGGGAGCGCATCCGTCGAGCGGCTCGAGCTGGCCCGGAGGCTGGCGGAAGGACGAGGCATGACTTTCATCCACGCCTTCGATGACTCCCGGGTGATTGCCGGCCAAGGGACGGTGGGCCTGGAGATCCTGGAGGACCTCCCCGACGTTGACCAGGTTATAGTGCCGGTAGGCGGGGGCGGCCTGATCGCGGGGGTGGCGCTGGCCGTGAAGTCACTGCAACCTCGAGCGCAGGTGATCGGAGTCGAACCCGAAAGGGCTAATGCTCTTCAACTCTCCCTTGCGGCGGGCACGATCACCGGCATCGACCGGCCAGCGAGCATAGCCGATGGTCTGCTGCCCAGCCGGCCGGGCGATCTCCCCTTTGCCCTGGCCAAGGCCCTTGTCGACGACGTCGTCACGGTCACCGACGAGGAGTTGCGGCGGGCGGTCCTCGCCCTCCTCGAACGGGCTCGTCTGGTGGTGGAACCTTCCGGAGCGGCGGGTCTAGCTGCCATCCTGGCCGGCAAGATTTGCGGCCGCGGCCGGCGTACGGTGGTGGTGCTGAGCGGCGGGAACCTGAGTCTGGACCTCCTGTCCCGGTTCTTGGCGGAGCGCGCCGAAGCGTAGACCCCCATGCCCCTCGGGGCACCCCGGGGCATGCAAACAGCGGGGCACCGGTAACCCCCATATTCGCGATTGGACAGGTCGCGTCCATTTGGTGGTAGGGGCGGGTTCGGAACCCGCCCCTACAAGTGCCGGGGCCTGACCGGGAGGTGGGCCATGGGCATCAGCGTGGCCGCGACGGCGACCACGGCCATCACCATGACTGCGAGCACGCAGTGTCCGCACTTTCGCGGCGGTAGCAACACCGGGACGCGGCAAGCCCGCGCCCGCCCCCCGGGCATACTAGCTCACGAGATAGCTTCTCCGAGGAGGTCGGGAGCCATGACCGGGATTCGGTGTACGGTGGATAGTTGCAGCTACTGGGATCAGCAGAACAATTGCCGCGCCTCATCGATCCTCGTGACCAGTGACGCCTTCAGCGCGCAACATTCCGGAGGGGTGGACAGCGCCGGCATCGGCACGCTCGAGACCACGCCGGTCAGCACCAACGCCGGGACTTGCTGTAAGACGTTCGCGCGGCGCGGTACGCGCGCCGTGGGGCAGGATGACGTTACCTTCCGGAGCTAGTCCTCGCGGCGGGCGATGACCGCCTGCCCGGAGGGAGTGACGTGGACGGTACGGTGTCCGGTGTAGGTGACCTTGCCGGGGGAGCCGCCGGGGCGCCGACGGACATTGCGCCGCTCGGTGTAGTCCACCGGGACTTGGCCCGACCGGCGGGCCTGGCTGTGCCACGCCGCCAGTTCCGCGGCCTGCCGGATGCTCGCCGGTGAGACTTCCCGGCCCGCGGTTTTCAGGATGACGTGGGACCCGGGGATTTCCCGGGCGTGAAACCACAAGTCGCCCGGTGCGGCATCGCGGAAGGTGAGAGCGTCGTTCTCCCGGCTGCTCCGCCCGACCAGTACCGCCAGGCCGTCGGAAGTTCGATAGCGGGAAAAGGCGCGGGGAGGTTCCCGCCGGCGCCGCCCGGGGGGCGGCGGGCCACCGCGGTAACCGCGATCGGTCAACTCGGACAGGACTTCGCCGCCGTCCGCCCCGGCCCCGAGTTCATCCCGCTTGGCCGCGAGATAGGATCGTTCCGCCTCGAGTTCCGCGCACCGGCGTACCCTGGCTGCTTCCGCCCGGCGGGCATGGCCATGCCGATTGAAGAATGCCTGGGCGTTCTCGGCCGGCGTCAGCCGGGGGTCGAGCCGCACGACGACCGGCGGAGCGCCGGGATCGGCGGGATCCTCGAGCACGGCTTCTCCGAGTTTGCCCTTCAGGCGGTACAAGTTGGCGATCAGCAGCTCTCCGTATCGTCGATACTCCTCGCTTGCCGGGGACTCCGCGGTCTGACGGGCCATATCGGCCAGGAGGTCCTCGACGCGATCGAGTTCCCGGTGAAGCGTTGATTCGCCGCGTTCTCGGTTACGCCGCCGGAGCGCGTGCTGTTTCATCCGGTCGTACACGTGGTCCAACATCGCCCCGGTCGAAGGGAACTCCCGCCTGCTCCCTGCGCCCAGGAGGGGAAAGACCCAGAACTCAATCGGGTTACCCTCCCGATCCTCCAGCAGGTTGGGGGCGAACCGGCCTCCCTGCAACTCGGCATCGAGGATCCGGAGGGCTTCGACCAGGCGGGTCGCTCCCGCCGCGTCAAGATGAGCCGCCGGCGCCCCGGGGTCGAGTCCGGCGCGCAGGCAGGCCTGGCGGGTCAGGGTCGGGCCGCTTCCTCGGATCATCGCGCCGAGGTGTCGGTCCAGAGGTAGATCGGAAGCCGGCTCGAGCAGGTCATAGAACTCAACCTGCCCCAGGGGTCTGCCGGGGATGGGCGGCGGCGGGCGGTAGGGGATTCCCGGCAGCACTTGCCGGAAGCGGCTTTGCTCAGGGCCAACCCGCCTTATGGCATCGGCGATGCGGCCGTCGGGATGAAGCAGTATGATGTTGCTGTGCAGGCCCATGGCCTCGACCACCAGTTCGCGTTCGGCCGGTTCGCCGAGGTCGTCGCGGGAGGCCACCGCCAGCCGCATCATCCTTTCGCCCGGCACGACGGTGACGCGCAATAGCCTTCTCCCTTCGAGATGACGGCGAAGCAGCATGCAGAAGGCTGGCGGCACCGCGGGTCGAGCGGGCAGAGTCCCGGTCAGGTGAACCCGCGACCAGTCAGGCGCGGCCGAACACAGGATCAGGCCCTTCCGGCCCCTGAGGTACATGGCCATCACCAGTTCGTGGCGGTCGAACTGGTAGATGCGCTCGATACGGCCGCCCTCGAAGGCCGCGATCTCCTGAGCAGCGGCGGCCATGGTGACCGCATCGTAAGGCATGGTTGACCTCGCCTCCGGGAGTCCTGGTATAATGAGCTTCGTGAACACCATGCTCCGGGTCAGCGGCCGGTTCGGCTCACTGGTCACGCAGCGATGGACGCTCCGCGGGCTGCTGGCGGTGAACGTCCTGGGCGCCGCCTACGGTTTCGGGTGGTATGGTGACCAACTTGCCGGCGTCCCCGTATGGCTGTGGCCGCTGACCGCTGACAGCCCGATGAGCTTCCTATTCGCCTCGCTCACCGTGGCCTCCTGGATCTCGGGACGGCGCTGGCCGGTGATGGAGGGCCTTTCGTATCTGGGACTGCTGAAGTACGGGTTCTGGACGATGCTGATCGTGGCGCGTCACTGGTCCAGGGAAGGGATCGCCCTGGACATCGACTTGTTCCTATTCATCTCCCATGCTTTCATGGCCGCGCAGGGGTTGCTCCTGGGGCTGACCCGGGGCCCGGGACCTTCCGCCCTCGCCATCGCCCTGCTATGGTACCTGGGAAATGACTACGTCGACTACCTGCATCCCGGCCGGTTGACGCTTCTGCCCGTGCCTGACCTCGACCTGGTGCGTAGCGTCAGCTTGGCGTCGACGCCGATTTTCGCGGTCATGCTGATCTGGGCAGGGGGTCTGCGGGGCCGCGCCGGCCGGTCCGCGTCGTCGAGTGCTCGCAACGCCGGCTGAAGACCAAGACGTATCGCCGGGGCCCCGAAAGGCGGAAATGGGGTCACACGACATGCTCGGATCGGGACTCCTCCGGTCCTCGCCCGAACGCCGGGGACAGGTCCTGGCCCTGGCGGTACCGGCCATGGGCGAGATGGTCTTGCACATGTTCATATGGATCGTCGACACTGCCATGGTCGGCCGTCTGGGAGCCGCCGCCCTCAGC
>DOZU01000169.1 GCA_003517845.1 Clostridiales bacterium
TCAGAACCCGCCCCTACCATGGCCGGGGGCGCGAAGACCAAGGGGCCGCAGCCCTGGCGGGGTTTCGTTGTAGGGCCCATGTGCGCGACCGTAACTACATTACGGTGATGGGAGCGTAGACTGCATGGTCAATGCCGGGAACCGGATCCTGCTCTCAGGAAACGAAGCGGTGGCGCTGGGGGCCTTCGAAGCGGGAGTCAAGGTGGCGGCGGCGTACCCCGGCACCCCGAGCACTGAAATCCTGGAGTCGCTGGGCGCGTACCCGGGCGTGTACTGCGAATGGTCGAGTAATGAGAAGGTGGCCCTGGATGTGGCCATCGGGGCGGCCTATGCCGGACGCCGGGCGCTGGCCGTCATGAAGCATGTGGGCCTCAACGTCGCCGCCGACTCGCTGTTCTACGCCGCTTATACCGGGCTGGGCGGAGCCGGTCTGGCCATCGTCGTCGCGGACGATCCGGGGATGCACAGCTCCCAGAATGAGCAAGATACCCGGCACTATGCCCGATTCGCCCAGGTACCCCTGGTGGAGCCGGCGGACAGCGGCGAGGCGCGCGACCTCCTCGGTCGTGCTTTGGCGGTCAGCGAGCAGTTTGATGTGCCGGTACTGGTCAGGATGTCCACCCGCGTGTCCCACTCCCGCGGAGTGGTCGAGGTAGCGGGGGCTGCCACTGCCCCCGGCAAGCGCCGTCCAGCGCTGGCCGACCCGGCACCGGTGCCCGACCCCCACGCCCGCTCGGCCCGCGACGCCCTGACCGCCCTGGCGGCTGACCCGGGCAAGTACGTGATGGTGCCGGGGAACGCGCGCGGCCGCCACCCGGTAGTTCGCCAGCGCCTGGCGGACCTGGCGCGATGGGCGGAAAGCTGCGAACTCAACCAGGTGGAGTTCGGGGACCGGGCGGTGGGCGTGGTCACCTCGGGCATCGCGTACCAGTATGCGCGGGAAGTCCTGCCCGATGCCTCTTTCCTGAAGCTGGGGCTGGTCTGGCCCTTGCCCGTCGGGCTCCTGCGAAGGTTCGCCGCCGGAGTGGAACGACTCCTGGTAGTAGAGGAACTGGATCCGTTTCTGGAGGAAAATCTGCGCCTCCTGGGATTGACCGTCGAGGGCAAACGGTGGTTCCCCGCCATGGGCGAGTTGAGTCCCGCGGCCGTGCGGCGAGGCGCCATCCAGTCCGGCTTGCTCCAGAAGGAAAGCGAGGAACCCGCAGCAGCCCTGCAGCTGCCCGCTCGCCCGCCGGTGCTTTGCCCCGGGTGCGGGCATCGACCCATCTTCTACGCCCTGCGGCGTCTCGGAGCGGTCGTGTTCGGCGATATCGGCTGCTACACGTTGGGGGCGATGCCTCCCCTGTCGGCCATGCACACCTGCGGCTGCATGGGTGCCGGACTGGCCAACCTTCACGGCGCCTTGAAGGCCCTGGACATCGCCGATCCCGACGGACAGCCCGGCGGCACCCGCGGGATGCCGGTGGCGGTGATCGGCGACTCGACCTTCTACCATGCCGGGTTACCCGCGCTGGCCAACCTCGTGTACAACCAGGGCGGGGGGCTGGTCATCATCGCCGACAATTCCACGACGGCCATGACGGGCCATCAGGATCACCCGGGAACGGGCCGCACCCTGGCGGGCGGGGTGGCGCCCCGCCTCGATGCCGCCGAGGCCGCTCGCGGCCTGGGAGTGGGGCGGGTGGCCACCGTTGATCCCTTCGCGTTGGATGAGTTCCTCGCCGTCGCCCGCGAGTTCGTCGCTTCCCGGGAGCCGGCGGTGATCGTCGCGCGCCATCCCTGCGCCCTTCAGTCCCGGAGCCGCCGGCCGCCGGTGATAGTGGTGGCCGAAGCGTGCAACGGGTGTGGCATATGCCTGCACCTGGGCTGCCCTCCCCTGTCAGCGGACGGCGGCAAGGTGCTGCTCGACCAGGACCTTTGCGCCGGTTGCGGTCTCTGCGCCACCGTATGCCCGCGACAGGCGCTGGTGCCGGCGCCGAACCAGGGAGGGGGCTCCGCGCATGCGTGACCTGAGTTTCATGTTAGCGGGAGTAGGTGGCCAGGGGATCATCCTGGCCGGCGATGTGCTCGCCGAGGTCGGCCTCCGAGCCGGGCGGGATGTGAAGAAGTCGGAGGTCCACGGCATGGCCCAGCGCGGCGGGGGCGTGACCAGCCAGGTCCGGTGGGGCCGCCACGTGTATTCCCCGCTGGCCGAGCCAGGCCGCATTGACATCTTGATCGGCTTCGAGGTGTTGGAGGCGCTGCGTAACGTCCATTACCTGCGTTCTGGCGGCCAGGCGGTGGTGAACCGCTATCACCTGCCTCCTCCCGCGGTCGCGGCGGGGGAAGCCGCTTACCCGGACGACACCGATGTCGAACGGGAATTCGCCGCCCGCGGGGCAACCCTGCGATGGATGTGCCCGCCACCAGGAATAGAACGCCTGGCTGCAGGGGTGCAACTCCTCGGGCTGGTGTCGGCGATCGAGCCGCTGCGAGGGGCGCTCCCCGCCGAAGCATGGCTGGATGCGCTCTACCGCCTGGTCCCCCCGGTCCACCAAGAACTCAATCGGCGGGCTTTCCAGCGCGGGCGAACGGCAGCGGCGAACGGGACCCCCGGACGGGGGGCGGTCTGAGGACCCTCCCTGCCGGGGTGCGGCCGGCGATGAACGTGAACAGGCTGAGCCAGACTTGCACGCAGGGGCCGATGAGCATGGCGCTGACCACCGTCCCCAGGCCCACCGGCCCGCCCATGGCGTATCCGGTGGTCACGGCACACAGATCCAGGCCGATCCTCACCTCGCCCACCTGCCGGCCGGTTAGCCGGACCAGACCCAGCATCAGGGAGTCGCGGGGTCCGACGCCAAGGTCGGCCGAGAGGCAGCCGCTCATCCCCAGAGCCGCGGTGGCGCTGCCGCCCACCAGGTAGCCCCAGCGAGCGGCGAGTCCGGTGGCGGCCGGGATGAAGCCCGCCGCCAGGATCAGGTCCAGGAACAGCCCGACCGCCGCCATGTTCAGCCAGGTGCCCAACCGCGGGCGAACCCCGATAGCGAGGGCGCCTAGCAGTACCAGCAAGCCGACGAGCTGGGTGGTCTGGCCGACGGTGAGCGGCAAATAGTTGGTCAGCCCGAGATGCAGGGTAGTCCAGGGCGCCACGCCCAGACCGGCCTGGATCACGAGCGCGAAGCCGAGGGCCAAAAGCCAGAAGCCGGCGGTCATGATCAAGAACCTCACCGCATCGGCGACCGGATCGCCCGCAGGGGCGGCCGCTTGCCCATTCTTCTCCACGCCCAGCTTTTCGACCGCTTGCCGGCGGCATCCTGCCGGAGATGAACGGTTCTGCTATAATGTTGGTGTCTGAAGCCAAATAGCGCGGAGGTGAGGGGTCATTTCCCTCGAGTTCTTACAGGAGGAGTTGCGGCGGCTGCGCGAGCAGGGACTACTTACGACCATCCGGACCGTCTCCAGCCCCCAGGGGGCTCACTTCATCGCCGATGGAAGGCGGGTACTGAACCTGTGCTCCAACAACTACCTGGGTCTCGCCAACCATCCCGCCCTGGTGGAGGCCGCCCGGGCGGCGATCGAGCGATTGGGCGTCGGTCCCGGAGCGGTCCGTAGCATCGCGGGCACCATGTCGGTTCACGGGGAACTGGAAGAGAAGCTGACCGCCTTCAAGGAAGCCGAGGCGACGGTCAGTCTGCAGTCAGGGTTCGCCGCCAACCTGGCGGTGATTCCCCTGCTGGTGGGCGAGGGTGACTTCATCTTCAGCGATGAACTGAATCATGCCAGCATCATCGACGGGTGCCGGTTAAGCCGGGCCAAGGTGGTGCGCTACCGCCACTGCGATCCCGCCGACCTCGAAGCGGCCATGGAACGCGAACTGAGCACCAGTCTTGAGGCGCGCCGGCTGGTGATCACCGACGGCGTCTTCAGCATGGACGGCGATCTCGCGCCCTTGCCGGCCATCGTGGCCGCCGCCCGCCGCCATGGGGCCATGGTCATGGTGGACGACGCTCACGGCGAGGGGGTGCTGGGCGACCACGGCCGGGGCATCGTCCATCACTTCGGTCTGACCGGGCAGGTGGAGGTC
>DOZU01000168.1:0-7755 GCA_003517845.1 Clostridiales bacterium
CGGTGCGGCCGTGCACCTGCTTCCGACCTGACCGCCCGGGCGCTGGCGGCGCCGCTGACTCCGACCGGATTACCCCGCGGCACCCGGGATCTCCCGGTTACCGTTGCTCCCTTCCGGGCCTGGCGGGGTTTCCAGGATCCCGTCGCGCGGGATCCGGTCATCATCATCGCGCACGCCGGGCTGACCCCGAACGAGCCCGGCCTCGAGCAGGACTTCAACCCCGCTATAGCGGGTTGCGGGTAACAGGGCACCGCTACCTCCCCGTCTAGCACGGCCAATTCTGGCGGAAGGGGTGGGATTTGAACCCACGAGGCAGGTTACCCCGCCTACACGCTCTCCAGGCGTGCCTGTTAAGCCGCTCCAGCACCCTTCCGATTCGCCGACTGTCAATGGCGGAGGGGGTGGGATTCGAACCCACGGAGGGCTTGCGCCCTCAACGGTTTTCGAGACCGCCCGATTCAACCGCTCTCGCACCCCTCCGCGAGCGAGCGCCGCCGCATCCGAAAGAAATCGCGCAGGACAGCGGCGCAATCCGCTTCCAAGACCCTCCCCCGAACCGCCAACCGGTGGTTGAACCGCGGATCCTCGACCAGGTTTACCAGCGACCCGGCCGCCCCGGCCTTCGGATCGGGAGCCCCATACACCAACCGGTCCACCCTCGCCAGCACCATGGCGCCCGCACACATCGGGCAGGGCTCGAGCGTGACGTACATGGTCGTCCCCGTCAGCCGCCATCCTCCCCGTCGCCGGCTAGCATCCCGGATCACCAGGAGTTCCGCGTGCGCGGTTGCATCCCCGGTCTCCTCCCGCCGGTTGTGGGCCCTCGCAATCACTTGCCCATCCAGCACCAGCACGGCACCCACCGGGACTTCCCCCCGGATCGCGGCCTCTCTAGCCTGCTCGAGAGCCTGGCTCATGAACAGCTCGTCGTCCGGCAACCTTCCAGCCTCCAACCCGCGGTCGCGGGTCGGCCCGTGCCCCCAATATACCACCCGCTATCAGACCGGTCAAACGCTGGCGCGCGCCGGCCCGGCCTAAGGTTTCGGCAGGGCGAGGTCCGCGGGACCCTGAGCCGAACCGCGGATGGAGGGGTTGACCCTGCCCACCAGTTCCTGGATGATCGCGGCGTGGCGGACCTTCTCTCGGGCCAGAAAAGCCAGTGCATCGGGCGGCGTCCACGGCTTGTAAAGGGAGCCCACCGACACGCCGGGCTCGATCTTGAAGTAGCAGGGCGCCGCCACCCGGGCCAACTCCGCGGTCTCCCAGAACCGGTTCTGGCCGCCGAAGGACTCGAACAGGTAGACGTGCAGGTCCATGGGCAGCTTGACTACCCGACGAATGGCGGCGAGTTGGGGCAGGGTGAGGTCCACTACCGGGTTGAAGGTGCCTGCCCCCATCCGCTCCAGCATGCGGGCGCCGGCCGCGTTGGCGTGCCCGCCGAAGATGGAGATCTTGAACGTGACGTCCGGCGGCAGCACGCCCTTATCCTTCAGCTCGGCGAGGATCGCCAGCACGCCCTCGTCCCACACCAGGAAACCGCGAAAGCCAACCTCCAGACACCGCTCGATGTCCGCAAGCAGGTAACGTAGGTTATCCATACCCCGGATGCGCAGTCCCGATACCGCGCCCTCGGGAGTGGCGATCTGTTTGCCGAGGTCCCACTGGGGCCGAGGCCCGGGAGTCATGATGACTTCCAGCCGGGCATCGGCCGCCATCTGCGCGAAGTCGCGGAGTTCTCCCCGGGTCAGCAGGGTAGCGCCCATGACCGTCGCGATGAGACGGTGCACGGCGACTTCCTGCCGGTTCATCTCGTCGATCAGGGCCTCGAGGGTCGAGAGGCGTTCGATCCCGGAGATCTCGATCCGGTAGTGCGCTCCATCGGCGAACCGGAGCGGGGAATCGGGCAGGGCGTAGTCATCTCGCGACGGAAGTCCGACCTCCTCCAGCCATTGGGCCGCTCGGGTCACGGGTTTTCCTCCTCGCACCGTCCTTTGGCGCTCGCGATCAATGAGGCGAGTCTCGCCAGTTCCCCCTTCTTCATCGGGTAGCAGTGCTCGGGAGAAGGGAAGTTCCGGGCGGCGACATCGCTCAGGTATGCCTGGAAGGCCTCGAGTATCGTGTGGTTCAGGTCGGCGTATTTCTTCACGAACCGCGGCGTGAAGCGCTCAAAGAAGCCGAGCAGGTCGTGTACGATGAGGAGCTGGCCGTCACAATGCGGCCCGGCTCCAATCGAGATGATGGGGATGGACGCGCGGCGGGTTGTCTCATCTCCAACTTCGGGCGGGACCGCCTCCAGCAGGATGGAGAAGGCTCCCGCGCCTTCGAGGATCGACGCGTCCTCGATCACTCGCCAGGCCGCTTCGGCATCCCTCCCCTGAGCCCTGAACCCTCCGAGCATGGCCAGCGACTGGGGGGTCAGGCCCAGGTGCCCCATCGCCGGTATGCCGGCGCCGGTCAGCGCCCGGAACACCGGCGCCATGCTGCGGCCGCCCTCCAGCTTGACTGCGTCGCAAGCGGCCTCCTGCATGAACCGCCCGGCGTTCCGCACCGCTTCGGTCACGCTGACCTGGTATGACAAGTAGGGCATGTCGCCGATGAGCAGCGCCCCGGGGGCGCCGCGGCGGACCGCCTGGCAGTGAGCGATCATGATATCCATGGTCACCGGCAGCGTGCTCGAGTGCCCGTACACCGTCATCCCGACCGAATCTCCGACGAGGATGATGTCCACCCCCGCCTTCTCCTCGAGCAAGGCCGTGGGGTAGTCGTAGCAGGTCAGCATGGTGATGGGCTCGCCTTTCGCCCGCTTCTCCATGAGGTCAGGGATGGTTACTTTCTCGCGCATTTCCGCCCCGACCGGCCCCGCAGGGCCGCCGGATTTCCCCCCTTCTCTACCGCACTCCCTCGGTAACATACCTGAGCAGCGCCTGACCGTCGAGGGTGTCGATGCCCAGCGTGTCCAGGGTTCGACCGCTGGCCCGAAAGTCGGCGCCGCAGACCGCACTGCCCAGGTGGACCATGGAGTCGATCACCGGGGTGTCGACGCCTAGCTTGTCTCCAAGCTGCGACATGGGCACCAGACCATAGGGCAGGTCTTCGGTGATGTAGCGATGGCTGATGGAGGTCGGTCCAAGCACCCCCGCGATTATGGCCAGGGTGTCGGCCCCGGTCCTGCCCGGCGCCTGGAACGCTGCCCCCATGATGCTGGCGCTAGTCCAGAAATCCTCCTCCTCGTACTCGATGACCTCGCAGGCGAGAGCCGCGGCCAAGGCCCGGGTCTCCAGGTACAAAGCTTTGATGACGCGAGCAACCGCCTCGGTTATCCCCTCCCGGTACATGAAGAACTGGCCTCCGGAGTGCTGGATCCGACCCACGTTCAGCAGGGAGCCGGGCGGATGGCAAATGGGATTGGGGTTACTCAGGGCAGCCGCCAGCACGTTGTCCGCCGGCTCGAGACAGGGCCATACGGCCTTCAGGGTGGGCAGGAGTTCACCGGTGGCCTTCGCCGGCAAGGCGGCGATCGTCACCCGGGGGGCGACGAGGAGCAGGTCGACTTCAGCCCCGGCGCGCCGCCTGGTGCCGTAGGGGATGGTACTGGTCTCTGCCACCAGGATCTCCTTGGCAGGATACTCCTGGCGCAATAGCCAGGCGAGCCGCAGTGAGCCGAAGTCTCCGGACCAGACGACCACCGTCTGTCCGTTTTCGAGCCGGGGCAGGAGTTCGCGGAAAAACGGGTCGTGCGCAAACGCCGGTACCACCATGTGGATGAATCGCGTCCCCCGGACGGCCTCCGTCATATCCGTGGTCACTTTCCGCAGCTTAGCCTCTCCCCTGACCGTCGCTGCCGGTCCACCCAGCCGGATGCAGCCCCGTTCGACCGTAGCCCGGAAGCTGTCCAGAAAGCGCGGATGTTCGTAGAGGTGAACGTCATGGCCGCGCAACGTGAGATCTGCGGCCATGCAATGGCCGCCGTGACCGCCGCCGAGGACCGCGACCGGTCCGAACATGCGATCCCTCCGTCCTGTAGTAGGGGTCCGAGGCCGTCCGCCATCGTCCGCCGGACCGGCTGGAAGGGGTCTCAGGCGTCCGGGCTCAGCCGCACTTCCTCCCTTTTCCGGCCCTGTGCCGTGCATGTTCCGTGCAACCGCGGTTGCCGCCCGCGGCTCCAAGATACCACCCGCAGGCGAGACCCTGTCTCCTCGGAAGACGCTGTTTCGAAGAATAACTCCAGAGCTTCCCGCAGATTACTCCGCGCTTGTTCCACCGTATTCCCCTGGCTCGCGACATCAAGCTCGGGGCACACAGCCACCTACCCGTCACCCTCACGCTCAATGATGGCTGCGAGTACCACTACGCCGTTCCTCATCTTTGGGGCCGTCTACACCCACATGTTCCTCAACCGGCGGGTTTTCCGCAACCGGCCTCACCGCCCGATGCGGCCTCGCAGTGGGATTATGCTGGTGCGCCCGGCAGGAGTCGAACCTGCGGCACGCGGTTTAGGAAACCGCTGCTCTATCCCCTGAGCTACGGGCGCAAAATTTATGGCCGGGGCCGAGACTTGATCTCGCCCCGGCCTCAACTACTGGCGCGCCCGGGAGGATTTGAACCCCCGACCTACTGATCCGTAGTCAGTCGCTCTCATCCGCTGAGCTACGGGCGCACATTGGCGGAGGGAGAGGGATTTGAACCCTCGCTAGAGCTAAACGCCCTACTACAGGTTTAGCAAACCCGCCCCTTCAGCCGCTTGGGTATCCCTCCGCATTCGCCTATCATGATAGCACACCGCGGAAATGGGCACAAGCAACGGCTCGACCGCCGCGGTTCTGCGGCCAGGCAATGGCGGAAGGGGTGGGATTCGAACCCACGGAGGGCGCTATACCCCCAGCGGTTTTCAAGACCGCCGCAATCGCCCGCTCTGCCACCCTTCCGTCGTCTGCTTCCGCCGCAAGTATAGCATGGCCAGTGTGAGCCTGGCCAGCACGGCGCCCTCTGACCCGATTTCAGCCCCGGGCCGGCCCACCAGGCGCCGGCGGGGTCGCCTCCAGCCTGCTCGCCAGGCGCGGGGCATCCTCAAAACGATGGTGGTTGGCGAAGAGGCAGTACGCCGAGGGGTGCTTTCGGAGCAGCGCCGCCAGCTTGTCCAATTCCTCATCGGTGTAGCGCCGCTTTTCCTCGCCCATGCCGTTCAATCGGAAGTAGCGACGGCGGCTGTACCGCGAGCGGGCGACAAAGGGGTCTACTACGTGGGTCAGGTCGAGTTCGGCGCACACCATTGCCAGGGTCTCGGCCGGCCAGTTCCCCCGCGGTTCCCAAGCAAGGAGGTAGTCGCGGCGGTCAAGCCGCCCGAAAAACCGGCGCAGGTTCTCGATGTTCTCCGGTGTAGGCTTGAACGCGCTGGGCGTGCGAAAGAAGATGGCCCGCGCCCGCAACGCCTGCGCGACCTCATCCGTCTTGCCCCACGCCGCCCACACCTCCTCCGTGTCCCGGAAGGAGCCGAAGGCGCCCTTGCGTTCTTCGGGCAAGGTGAAGCGCAGGTGGCGGTAGTTCGGATGACTCGGGTCGTGAGTGATCAGGAGCCACGCCCGGATCGTGAACTCGAAGGCCGGCGGCGCTTCCCGGCGCAAGCTGTGTGCCGTCCGTAAGGGCAGGGGATGATAGAAAGTGTCCTGCACTTCGGCCACGTTCAGGCGGGCATAGAACGACGCTCGTTCATCGGGCAGCCCCGCACAGCCAATCCGGGCCCGGACTATCCTCGCCGGCAGACTACTCATGGCATGCTATCCCCCTCATTCCGCGGCCAGCGAGCGCCGGAAGGGCGGCCGATGGACCCCCCGTTCGGTGATGATGGCGGTGATATAGCGGTGGGGCGTCACGTCAAACGCCGGGTTGGCGGCCGGCACCCCTGCCGGCGCGATCCGGACTCCTGCCAGGCACAACACCTCATCCGGGTGGCGGTGTTCGATGATTATGCCCGTCCCGTCCTCGAGTGCCCCATCCAAGGTCGAGGTGGGGGCCGCCACGTAGAAGGGGACGGAGTGAGCGGCAGCCAGCACCGCCAGTGCGTAAGTGCCGATCTTGTTGGCGGTATCGCCGTTCGCCGCGATGCGGTCCGCTCCCACGAGCACCAGGTCCACTTCCCCCCGACCCAGGAAGTAGGCCGCCATGCTGTCCGCAATCAGCGTCACCGGAATCCCATCCCTGGCCAGTTCCCAGGCGGTGAGGCGGGCCCCCTGCAACAAGGGCCTGGTCTCGCAGGCCAGCACCACCGGACCTTTCCCCGCCTCATGAGCCCGCCGCACCACGCCGAGCGCGGTGCCATAGCCGCCGGTAGCCAGCGCTCCCGCGTTGCAGTGAGTCAAGATCCGGGCGCCTCGGCCTATCGGGTGCGCGCCGTGCTCGGCGATGGCTCGATTCGCCGCCACGTCTTCCGCCCAAATCGCCTCCGCCTCGGCCCGCAATCGCCCGAGGAAAGCCTCCGGTGTGAGCTGAACGTGGGCCCGAGCCGCCGCCTCCATCCGCTCGAGCGCCCAGAACAGGTTGCGGGCGGTCGGACGGGTGGCGGTCAGCCGGGCTCGAAGCTGGCCTCGGGCCGCGGCATCCTGCCCCCGTGCGCCCAGCCGCCGGCACCCGAGGTACAGGCCGTAAGCCGCGGCAATGCCGATGGCGGGCGCCCCGCGGACCACCATCTCCTCGATCGCCCGGGCCACTTCGCCGGCATCCCGGCAGACGATCCACTCTTCGGCACCCGGCAGTCTGCGCTGGTCGAGCAGTTCCAGCCGATCCTCGGCCAGGCGCAACGGCGTCAAGTCGGGCAGCTTATCCACGCCTCACTCCGCGAAGCGGTCCCGGGCAACGGTACGGCTGCACTCGCAGCCCCGGGCGCTCGGAATCCACCCCACCAGCGATGCGAGGACCGCCCGTAGTCGCTCATTGTTGGCCCGGAAGACCCGGAGGACTTCTTCGGCCGTCACCGCCTTGACCTCGGGACGTCCCTCCACGCCCGCATCGTAGTCGGTGATCAGCGAGAGGTTGACATAGCAGAGATTCAGCTCCCGGGCCAGCACCACTTCCGGGTACTGGGTCATGTTGATGACCTGCCAGCCAAGGGACGCGAACCAGCGGCTCTCCGCCCGCGTGGAGAAGCGGGGACCCTGAATCACCACCACCGTGCCGGAGTCATGCACCCGGAAGCCCTGCTCCCGGCCCGCCCTGGAGGCCAGAGAGCGCAGTTCCGAGCAGTAAGGATCCGCCAGGCTCGGGTGGACGGTGACGGGGCCTTCGAAGTACGTGTCCGCCCTGCCCCAGGTCCGGTCCGCGAATTGGTCGGCGATGACCAGATCGCCGGGGCAGACGCCGGGCTGCAGGCTGCCGGCCGCACAGGGGCCGATCACCCGGGTGACTCCCAGCTCCCGCATGGCCCACAAGTTGGCGCGATAGGGGATGCGATGGGGCGGCAACTGGTGATCCTTGCCGTGTCGCGGCAGGAAGGCGACCCGGCGCCCCGCCAGCTCCGCCAGGGCGATCCGGTCGCTCGGCGGCCCATAAGGGGTGTCCACCTTCACCTCGCGCACGTCCTGCAGGAACGAGTAAAATCCGGACCCGCCGAAAACGCCGATCTCCGCCGGGAGTTCGCTCATGGCCGTACCTCCCCGTTCCCTTCGCTCACCGACTGCCGGCCTGGAATCCTCTTGCGAAAATGCGCTCCCGGCCGTGGTCCCGACCCTGGGTCGTCCGCGCCGTCCGGGTAGGGGCGGGTTC
>DOZU01000168.1:8094-9085 GCA_003517845.1 Clostridiales bacterium
TCAGAACCCGCCCCTACCCCCGAACAGGTTCCGCATGCGCCCCGGATGGGTCCCCAATGGGTCCCGGATAGCCCCCCCGGTCCGCTCACCCTTTCATCACGCCCAGCGGCCGCAGCCGGGCCACGCGCCGGGAGATCCCCGCTTGCTCGGTGACTTCCACTACCCGCGACACGTCCTTGTACGCCTCAGGAGCTTCCTCGGCGAGGTCAGACATGGAGCGGGCGCGAACGGCGATGCCTCCGGCCTCCAGGCGACGGCGTAACTCCTCCCCGCGGACGGCCCGCTTGGCGGCCGTCCGGCTCAGGCGCCTGCCGGCCCCGTGGCAACTCGACCCGAAAGTATCGGTCATGGCCGTGGCCGTCCCGGCCAGCACGTAAGACTGGCTCCCCATATCTCCCGGTACCAGCACCGGCTGGCCGACCGAACGGTAAGCAGCATTCACCCGGCGGTCGCCGGGGCCGAAGGCCCGGGTTGCACCCTTGCGATGGACCCACAGCTTCTTCATGTCCCCCGCCACCAGGTGCTCTTCCGGCTTGACGATGTTATGTCCGAGGTCGTAGAGCAGGCGGATCCCCAGGCGCTGCGGGGTTGAATCCAGGGCGCGGGCCACGGCGGCCCGGGCGAGATGACCCAGGAAATAGCGGTTGGCCCACCCGAAGTTGGCGGCGGCCGCCATCGCGGCGAAATAGCTCCGGCCTTCCGCCGATGCGGCCGGCGCGCACGCGAGTTGGCGGTCGGGCAGATCGATCGCGTGGCGAGCGATTGCCTGATTCATGACGGCGAGGTAGTCGGTGCACACCTGATGCCCCAGCCCCCGCGACCCAGAGTGGATCATGATCAGGAGTTTCCCTTCCTCGAGGCCGTACGCCTCGGCCGCCGGTCGGTGATAAACTGTGTCTACTACCTGCACCTCCACGAAGTGGTTGCCGGAGCCTAGCGTGCCCAGCTGGTCCTTGCCCCGTTCCTTCGCCTTGCGGCTGACCTCGGCGGG
>DOZU01000040.1 GCA_003517845.1 Clostridiales bacterium
CTTCTCCGGCAAGCTCTACCTCGAGTTCGGGGGGAAACTCCTGTTCGATTACCACGCCGCCCGGGTGCTGCCCGGATATCACCCCGATGCCAAGTTGCGGATCTTGCGCTCGCTCAAGCGACGGCTGCAGATCCTCTTCTGCGTGGCCGCCCCCGACATCCAGCGCGGGCGGGTGCGGGGGGATTTCGGGCTGACCTATGACAATGCCACCCTGAAATCGCTCGAGGATCTCCTCGCCCATCAACTCGAGGTGTTCGCGGTGGTCATAACCCGCTATCAAGGTGAAGAGCGCGCTTCCCGGCTCGCCGCCTATCTCGAGAGCCGGGATATCCGCGTCTACCTGCAACCGGAACTTGACGGTTATCCGGAAGACGTCGACCGGATCGTCAGCGATGATGGATACGGCCGCCACCAGCCGATACCCACGACCGCCCCCCTGGTCATCGTGACCGGCGCCGGCCCGGGCAGCGGCAAGATGGCGACCTGCCTGGCCCAGGTGTATCATCACCGTCGCAGCCAGGTAGAGGCAGGCTTTGCCAAGTTCGAGACCTTCCCGGTATGGGGCCTGCCGGCAGACCACCCGGTGAACCTGGCCTATGAAGCGGCCACCGCCGACCTCGGCGACCGGGTGATGGTCGACCCCTTTCACCTGCAAGCCTACGGCATCAGTGCCTCGACCTACAATCGGGATGTGGAGAACTTCCGCATCATGCAGCGGATCATGGGGCGCCTGTGGCAGGAAGGTCCGTATCGATCGCCCACCGACATGGGCGTCAATGAGGTCGAGAGCGGCATCATCGACGATGAGGCGGCGAGAGAGGCGGGCCGCCAGGAACTCATTCGCCGGCACTTCCGATACCGGTGGGAAGTCTTGCGCCGCCTGGAGCGGCCCTCCACCGTCGAGCGGGTCCAAGAACTACTGGATGGGACCGGCACTTTCATCCACGAGCGAGTGGTGGTCGAACCGGCGCGCCGTGCGGCTGACGAGGCCGCCGCGAGTGGCAAGGGACACAAGGGAGTGTACTGCGGCGCGGCCATCGAGCTGCCCGACGGGACGATCGTCACCGGCAAGAACTCGCCGCTCCTGCACGCGGAGGCCGCCATGGCCCTCAACACCATCAAGCGGCTGGCGCGGCAGCCCGACGCCATCCACCTCCTCTCGCCCTCGGTCATCGGCAACATCAATCATTTGAAGAGCGACGTCCTTCAGGGTCGCTCCGAAAGCCTTGACCTGTCGGAGACCCTGATCGCGCTGGCCATCAGCGCCGCCACCAACCCGGCGGCCGAATTCGGGCTCGGTCAGTTACCGCGACTGAAGGACTGCGAGATGCATACGACGCATGCCCCGAGCCACGGCGACGAAGATGCCTTGCGCAAACTGGGGATTAACGTCACCACCGACGCGCGCCCCGTGTTGCATCGTTTCCTGATCCGCCCGGCATAAAGGGGAGGGGCCGGTGGGTCGTGTACGGCCCACCGGCCCCGGCTCCTGCTGCTAGAATATGGTCACGGTCGCCCACGCGGCCACGGTGCGGGGTGAGACCGGGACCCTGCCGCTGTAGGGGCGGGTTCGGAACCCGCCCCTACCCCAATGCGGGGGTCTACCGGTGTTCCCCCGTCTTTGTGCCCCATCGCGCCCCGAGGGGCATCGGAGTTTGGTGTTGGTTCAGCGTACCCACGGTGGCCGGTGGGCATTGCGACAGCGCGGGGCGCCGAAGATCTCCCCCAACACCACGGCCCGGGCGGCAGCGCCCGGCTCGCCCAGCTCGTGGAATCCGGGGATGGGCGAAGCAGAGCCGGCGGCGGGCGTTTCGGCGGGGACCGGGGCGGTCGCTTTCACCGCCGCCCGCTCGGGTTGTTGCTGCGGAGGGGGCGGCGCCTCAGGGCGTTGTCGCGTCCGGATCTTGGCCGGACGGACGGGCGCGACCGCCGCGGGGAAGGCCTCCCGCAAGAGTTCCCGCAAATCGAACACCCGCTCCCCGGCAACCGGTTGGACGGCAGGTCTGGCCGCCGCGGGCTTGGCCGGCGGACCGGCCTGCCGGCGGCCGTCTTCGGCGGGGGCCGGCTTGCGGGCCGGCCGCCGGCCTGCTCCGAGCATCCGCATGATCAGGGTGAAGATGATGAGGCCTATCAGTTCTTCCATGCTGGTCCCTCCCTGGCGGGATGGTGATTAGCCCTCGGTCTTGGGGCGTTCTCCTCCCCGGGAGATGGAATCCCGCATCTGGGTATCCGCCTGCAAGTTGCGCAGGTTGTAGTAGTCGATTACGCCCAGCCGGCCTTCGCGGAAGGCGTGGGCGATGGCTTTGGGCACCTCGGCCTCCGCCTCGACTACCTGGGCCTGAGCTTTCTGTGTTTCGGCCTTCATCTCTTGCTCGCGGGCGAAAGCCATCGCCCGGCGCTCCTCCGCCTTGGCTTGGGCGATGCGCTTGTCGGCCTCGGCCCGGTCCGTTTCCAGCATCGCCCCGATGTTACGACCGACGTCCACGTCGGCGATGTCGATGGACAGGATTTCGAAAGCCGTCCCGGCGTCCAGCCCTCGCCCCAGCACCGTGCGGGAGATGGAGTCGGGGTTCTCGAGGACCAGCTTGTGGCTGTCGGCCGAACCGATGGTGGTGACGATCCCCTCGCCGACGCGGGCGATGATCGTCTCCTCGCCGGCGCCGCCGACCAGCCGGTCGATGTTGGCGCGGACCGTCACCCGAGCGCGGGCCTTCAACTCGATGCCGTCCTTGGCGACGGCGGCAATCACCGGGGTCTCGATGACCTTGGGATTCACGCTCATCTGCACCGCTTCCAGCACGTCGCGGCCGGCCAGTTGGATGGCCGCCGCCCGCGCGAAGGAGAGGGGGATGTTGGCCCGCTGGGCGGCGATCAACGAATTGACCACCCGGTCGACGTTGCCGCCGGCCAGGAAGTGGGCCTCAAGCAGGTTGATGTCCACATCGATGCCACCCTTGGTGGCCTTGATCAGCGGATCGATGATCCGGAAGGGCGGCACCCGCCGGAGCCGCATGCCGACCAGGGTGATGATGCCGACCTTGACCCCGGCCGCCAGGGCGGAGATCCACAGCCCGACGGGGATGAAGTGCAGGACGATCACCAGTCCCAGGAAAATCAACACGCCAACGATCAGGAAAGTCATGATCCCATCCATGCTATCCTACCTCCTCTGATTGACCTCGCGGACAATTATGCGGCCGCCCTCGACCCGCAACACCTGCAGGGGGGCGCCGGGGCTCACGAACCCTCCCTCGGATATGGCGTCCACCCGCCGGCCGCCCACTTCCAGGATGCCTGCGGGGCGGAAGGGAGTGACGGCAACGCCCGTCTGGCCGGTCAGATCGGACGACTCCTCATGCGAGGAGAAGCCTTCTTCCTTGCCCTGCCGCGCCGGCAGGGTGAGCCGGAGCAACAGCCCACGCCGGGCGGCGAAGCGCAACACGAGGATCGTCCCCGCCAGCGTGATTATCACCGCCGTGGCCATGGCGGTGATCGCGTTCGGGCCGCCGCCCGTGAACAGGTAAACGCCGCCCAGCAGCGCGGCCAGGCCGCCGAGGCCGAATATCCCGAACCCGGGCAGGAAAACTTCCGTGGCGAGCAGCCCCAGGCCCAGCAGGAACAAGGCCGCAGCCTCCCATCCGCCTACCCCCGCCAGGAGATGACCGCCGAAGAACAAGCCCAGGCAGGTGAGACCGGCGGCGCCCGGCAAGCCGAAGCCGGGGGTCCAGAACTCGACGGTGATGCCCAGGATGCCGAAGGACAGGAGCAGCCCGGCGATGGTCGGCTCGGTCACCAGCCGAGCCAGCCGCTCGCCGGGGGTGACGTCAATGGTGACGATCTGGGCAGCTTCATGACCTGCGTCGGCCAGAGCTTGCTCCAGGTCGGCGGTGCCATCGATCAGGCCCAGTTCCAGCGCCCGGCCCGCCGTGAGCGTCAGCAACTTGCCCGCTTCCACCACGCCGGGGATCGCGATGTCCGCGTCCACCATGGCCGCCGCCAGTTGCGGGTCCCGGCCCTGAAGCTCGGCCGTGGCCTCAAACTCGCCTCGCACCGCGGCGATGGCCTTCTCCTCCGCGGGCGAAGGCTGAGCAGCGCCGATGCTGCTCCCCGGCTGCATGATCAGGCGATCGCCGGCGAGGGCGATCAGGGCGGCCGCGGACCAGGCCCGATCCCTTACCAGGGTCAAAGTGGGCACCGGCGAGCCGGTGATGGCGTCCCGGATCTCCAGGGCCGCATCGACCCTGCCCCCGACCGAGTTGATCTCCACCACCAGGAGGTCGGCCCCATCTTCCCGCGCCCGGCGGGCCGCCCGCACCACGGTCCGGGACAGCCCCCGATCGACCGTCCCCTGTACGCGTACCAGGTAGACCAGGCCGTCGCCGCCAACGGCGGGATCGGGTTGGATGGCACTGCTCGCCGCCAGCAACAGGGCGGCCAGCACTACAGCACGATAACCGAACCACGCGTTCTTCGCCAGCATGTGTCGACCCTTCCCTTCAACATATAACCTTTTCGGCAGGACTTGGCAGTTCACCTGCCACGCGCCGGTTCAGGACCGGGCAATCCCGGCATAGGCTCAGGCGGAAGCCGGGTCTGCCGGAGGGATCCCATGCGCACCCGCTGCCGGCACCTGTCCCTGGTCGCCTTGACGCTCGCCCTGCTGGCTGCCGCCTGCCGCCTGCCTGATCCCCGGATGACGATCACGGTGGCCGGTTCCACCTCCATCCTGCCCTTCGTAGAATACCTGGCCGAATTGTATTCTGACCAAAACCGAGCCGTGCGCGTGGCCGTCCAGGGAGGAGGGTCGACCGCCGGGCTCCAAGCGGTGCTCGCGGGGGCCGCCGACCTGGCCATGTCTTCCCGCCCGCTGGTTGCCGCCGAAGCGCGTCAACTCCAGCCCGTGATCATGGCCTGGGATGCGCTGGCCGTTGTCGTCCATCGCTCCAACCCGGTGTCCGGCCTCTCATCCGCGGAGGTGAGGCGGATCTTCGCGGGAGAGGTGAGGGACTGGTCACGGGTGGGAGGCCGCCCCGGTCCCATCACCCTGATCAGCCGGGAAGACGGTTCGGGCACGCGACAGGTTTTCGAGGATCGGGTGATGGGCCCCTCGCCGACCGCCCAGCGCTCCCTAGTGCTTGACGCGAACGGAGCGGTGCGGGAGGTGGTGGCTGCCGATCCTGCCGCCATCGGCTACCTCTCCCTCGGTCTGATCGACGAGAGGTTGCGACCCATCGCGGTGGACGGACAACTGCCGACGGCGGCCGCGGTCTTGTCCGGGCACTATCGCCTGGTCCGTCCCTTCCTGCTCGTGACGGGAGCCGACCCGCGACGGGAGGTCGGCGGTTTCGTGGCGTTCCTCTTGAGTCCAGCGGCGCAGTCCGTGCTGGCCGCCGAGGGGCTCGTGCCCGCGGCGCCGGCGGAAGGCTCCCGCTGATGGCGGGACTGCCCAAGCTCGCCGCCCTCATCACCGGACTGGCGCTCAGTCTGATCGCCTACTTCATCCTGGCCGAAGGCGTCCCTCCCCTCCTGGCCCAGGGCCCGGCGTCTTTCCTCCTCGGATGGCGCTGGGATTCGCGAGCCGGGGAGTTCGGCATGTTGTCCATGCTGGCCGGCACGTTATGGGTGACCGCCGGGGCCATGCTGGTAGGCGCGCCGCTGGGTCTGGCGTGCGCGCTACTCCTGAGCGAAGTACTGACGGCTCCGGCGGCCGCGGTCCTCAGGCCCGCAGTCGAGCTGCTGGGCGCCATCCCCTCGGTGGTATTCGGATTCCTTGGCCTCCTGACCCTGGTCCCCCTGATCCGTACCGGACTCGGGGGACCGGGCTTCTCGGTGTTGGCCGCCTCGCTGGTCGTGGGAGTGATGATCCTGCCGACCGTGACCTTGATGGCCCACGCCGCCCTGTGCGCAGTCCCCCGCAGCTACCGTGAGGCATCCCGGGCACTGGGGGCCGGGCAGTGGCAGACGATGCGGATGATTCTGTTGCCGGCGGCCCGGCCGGGCATCGTCGCCGGGCTGGTCCTCGCCGCCGGGCGCGCCGTCGGCGAGACGATGGCGGTGCTGATGGTGGCGGGTAACGCCCTGGAGCCGGCGAATTGCCCGCTCGATCCGGTACGTACGCTCACGGCCACCATGGCGCTGGAATTGGGGTACGCCACCGGCCGGCATCGAGGGGCGCTGTTCAGTGCGGGAGCCATCTTGCTGGGATTGAGTCTCGGCGTCACCGGCTTGGCCCGGTTGGCCGGCCGCCCAAGGGCGGGCGAACCGGATTGAGCGCGGACCGTATCGCGCTGGCCGCCCTTCGGGCCGCGGGTCTGCTGGTCGCGGCCGCGCTCCTGTTCCTGCTGGGCCAGGTCCTGGTGCGAGGCTTGCCGGCAATCGATCGCGACTTCCTGCTGACCGGACCGAGGGCGATGGGGCGGGCGGGAGGCGTCCTGCCCAGCCTGGTAGGGACGGCGGCAGTGGGGGGACTGGCGCTGGTGCTGGCCGTTCCCGTGGGCGTGGGCACCGCCATCTATCTCGCCGAACCCTCCCGGCAGGGACCCGCCGTCGCCGCGATCCGCCTCGCCGCCGAAGCCCTGGCCGGCGTGCCCTCGGTGGTGTTCGGTCTGTTCGGCTTCAGCCTGTTCGTCATCCGTCTGGGTCTCGGGTGGTCCATCCTGTCGGGCGGCCTGACCCTTGCGCTGATGATCCTCCCCACGATCATCCGGACCGCTGAGGAGTCGATCCGGGCCGTCCCCCAGACCCATCGCGAACTCAGCTCGGCCTTGGGCGCCACCGACTGGCAAACGGTGACCCGGGTGGTGTTGCCCGGCGCCTGGCCCGGCATCCTGAGCGGCATGGCGCTAGCGCTCGGCCGGAGCGTGGGCGAGACGGCCGCGGTGATGTTCACCGCCGGGACCTCCCTGCGGCCTCCCCGGTCGCTGCTCGACCCCGCCCGGACGTTATCCGTCCACTTCTACCTGCTGGCCCGGGAGGGCCA
>DOZU01000022.1:0-1962 GCA_003517845.1 Clostridiales bacterium
CCAGCCGCTCGCGCAGGAGAGGGTAGTCGGCGAGGCGCTCGCCGCCGCCGATAATCTCTCCGTAACCCTCCGGCGCGAGCAGGTCGGCCCCCAACACGACCTCGGGTCGGTCCGGATCCGGCTTCATATAGAAAGCCTTGACTGCGGCGGGGAAACGATGCACGAAAACCGGCCGGTCGAACTGGGCGGCCACGGCCGCCTCATGGGGTGCTCCGAAATCCTCCCCCCACTTGAGCGGCTCGGTCGCGGCCAGCAGGGTCAGAGCCTCGTCGTAACTCATCCGGGGAAAGGGCGGGACGACCTTCTCCAGCAGGGCAGTATCTCGTTCCAGTCGCTCAAGCTCCGGCCGCCGCTCCTCCAGCACCCTCGCTACCAGATGGCTGACCATTTGCTCTTGCAGGGCCAGGTTGCCCTCGAAGTCGAGATAGGCCGCCTCCGGCTCCACCATCCAGAACTCCATCAGGTGCCGGCGGGTACGGGACTTCTCAGCCCGGAAGGTCGGGCCGAAGCAATACACCCGGCCGAAAGCCATTGCCCCCGCCTCGTTATATAGTTGACCGCTCTGCGACAGGTAGGCCGCGGTGTCGAAATACGCGGTCTCGAACAGGGTGGTCGTACCCTCGCAAGCGGCGGGGGTGAGGATGGGCGTGTCCATCGCCAGAAAGCCCTGACCGTCGAGAAACTCCCGGCATGCCGCCATGACCGTCGCGCGCACGCGCATGATGGCATGCTGGCGCGGCGTCCGCAGCCAGAGGTGGCGGTGGTCGAGGAGGAAGTCCGCCCCGTGGTCCTTGAGGGTGATGGGGTAAGGCTCAGCCGCCGCGACCACTTCCAGGTCGGTGACGGCCAACTCGTAACCACCGGGGGCCCGGCAGTCGGTCCGGACCATGCCTTCAACGCGAATCGCCGACTCCTGGGTCAGGCCTCGGCACCGCTCGAAGACGGCCGGCGGCAGATCCGCCTGGTTGACGACCGCCTGCAGGTATCCGGTGCCATCGCGGATTATGAGGAACTCCAGGCGACCCGAACTCCTGCGGTTGTACAGCCACCCTTCCAGCCTCACGAGGCCGTCGAGGTCGCGGCCGATCTCGGCGATACTGGTCAGTCGCGGAGTCACCCGCCGGTCACCCCCCAGGATAGTTGCCGGGCGAACCAACCTCTTGTTGCTTCACCATCCCGGGGATGAATCCCTCCGATGCGGTCCGACCGCCGCGATCACAATCGTATGCCTTCGCGTTCGGGGCTACTTTCCGCTTTCCAGGTTACGCCTGACGGCCAGGATGGCCGCTTGGGTCCGGTCGGTGACGCCGAGTTTCCGAAACACGCTGCTCAGGTGGTTGCGGACGGTCTTCTCGCTGATGTACAGGCCCTTACCGATGTCCCGGTTCCGCAGCCCCTGGGATACAAGGGCGAGGACCTCGCGTTCCCGGACCGTCAGCCGTGCCCAGCCCGACTTGTCCCTGGCCGGGCTCACGCCGGTGGTTCCCGGTAGAGCGCCGACCGGGGGCAGTCCTTCGCCGGCCGACGCGACCGCCCTTACGAATTGGGACAGGCGCATCCGCGCCAGCCGATAGGTATGAGCGCCCGTGCTGACCACCGCCGCCAAGTCCGAGGTGACGGCATCCGGCCCCATGACGATCGCCCGGGTCCGGCGCGAGGACTGACGGAGGGTTCGGACCAGCTCGGTCACCGGCGGCCCCGCCAGATCGGCCGCCAGGAGGATGACATCCGGCACGCACGCGCGACAGTGGGCGAGCAACTCGTATCCGTCGGTCGCCTCCCCCACTACCTCGAGCACCCGGCCAGCCTCATCATTCAGGGACTCCCGCAATCTGTCCCGGACTTCCCGATGCCCTGCGGCCAACAAGACGTGAATGGTCTCGCTGCCCGACATCCGGTCCCACCTCCCGCCCACCGCCCCGGGGGACGGCTGTTACATAATATGTCGACGCTTGCTGATGG
>DOZU01000022.1:2326-10443 GCA_003517845.1 Clostridiales bacterium
GGGACAGAAAAGGATGAAGGACACCGATGACCGAAGCGAAGTCATGACCCGTGCCGCGACCGGTACCTCGCTCGCTTGCTTCCTGGGCACGCGGCCGCACTTCTTCCCGCTGACCGCGGGCTCCGTAGCACTTGGCCTGGCCACGGCCGCTCATACCCGGGGGTGGGTAGACCCCACTTCGGCCCTGCTGGCCCTGCTGGGCGGCCTGCTGGCCCATGGGGCGGTGAACGTGCTCAATGATTGGCACGATCACCGGAGCGGCCTCGACTTCCTCACCCGCCGCACGCCATTCAGCGGCGGCAGCGGCACCTTGACGCTGGGCCTGGCGGCTCCCCGGCAGTTCCTGGCGATGGGGATAGCTTGTCTGGCAGCGCTGGTACCGATAGGAGCATATCTGGCCCTGAACCACGGTCCAGGCATCATCCCCCTCGGGATGGCCGGAGTCGCCCTGGTCCTCGCGTACACGCCCCTCCTGACCCGCCGGCCCCTGACCGGCCTCGCCGCCCCCGGGCTGGGGTTTGGACCAATCATGGTGCTCGGCACCTACTTCGCCCAGACCGGTAACTTGGGGCTGGCTTCCCTGGTAGCGGCGATCATCACCGGAACCCTGTCCAGCGCGCTCCTGCTGTTGAGTCAGTTCCCCGACCGGCGGGCCGATGCGGCGGTGGGCCGCCGCTCCTACCCGGGTGTGCGCGGCATCCGGGCCAGCACCCGCATCTACGCGGGACTCCTGGCCGCAGCTTATCTGGCCATCCTTGCCGGGTGGACCGCAGGCCTTTGGCCCCCTCATGTCGGATTGGGCCTGCTCACGCTGCCGCTGGCCGCACGTACGGCTCAGGGCGCCAGCAACTGGGAAGCTGACTGGGAGGCGAACCCAAGACCGCATCTCCAACTCCTCGCCCACAACGTGGTCATCGTACTGCTCACGCCGATGTTAGTCGCGGCGGGCATCGCCCTCAGCCGCCTGCCGTGACCGCGAAGCGAGGATTTCACAGATCCTTTACCCTTTCACCATGCTGTCCGCATGACCTCATGGCAGAGTGAACGCGGAAGGAGGTGAAGAATTGGTGAGGCACAGGAAGATATGGCTGTATGCCGGTCTTGCCATCGTCGTCTTGGCGATGGCCATGCCGATGATCGTCCAGGCGCAGGAGACGACCGCGCCATCCCGGGTTGAGGAGATCCGGGATCAAATCCTGGCTCTGCGGCGCACGTTGGTCCAGGAACTGCTCAGGACGGGCGAGATCACCGGAGAGCAAGCGGAGCGCATGCTCGACCGCCTCGACCGCATCTCGGACGGGCAGGGCTTCCGGCCCGGCAGAGGTCTTGGCCGCGGCTGGCGGGGTTGCCCGGGTTCCCGTTGAAGCTCGGCTAGTGTAGGGGCGGGTTCCGAACCCGCCCCTACAACCGGATCGGCCCCCGACCCCGGGGTGGTGGCGCCGGTATGTTAGAATCGGTTCGGAGAGCTTCCCGGGGAGGGGTCGAGGCAGTTGGCGGCGCTCGCGTTGGTACGCGTCCTGATCGTAGACGACGAGCCGCGGATGCGGGACATGTTGCGGCTTCACCTGGAGAAGGACGGCTACGAGGTGATGGAAGCGCCCGACGGGAACGAGGCGCTTGCCATCCTGGGGCGGACGCAGATCGGCCTGGTGCTGCTTGACCTCATGTTGCCCGGCATGGACGGATGGGCGGTATGCCGGCGAATCCGCGAACTACATCCCGTGCCCATCATCATGCTCACCGCCAGGGCGGAGGAATACGATCGGGTCCTGGGACTGGAACTGGGTGCCGACGACTACATCGTCAAGCCCTTCAGCCCCAGGGAGCTGCTGGCCCGCATCCGGGCGGTGCTGCGCCGGGTGCCCGGCCACCAGCCGCGCCCGGCGGAAGCGGAACGGGTGACTTTCGACGACCTGGAGATCGACCACGCCTCGCGGACCGTCCGCACCGGAGGCCGGTACGTGAACCTGACTCCCCGCGAGTTCGATCTGCTGTGGTACCTGGCGGCGAATCCCCGCCGGGTGCTCACCCGGGACCAGTTGCTGGACAAAGTGTGGGGATGGAGTTTTGCCGGCGAGTCGCGCACCGTTGACAGCCACGTCAAGAACCTCCGACTGAAGCTGGCGGCAGGCAAGGCAGCCGGTTACATCCATACCGTCTGGGGTATAGGTTACAAGTTCGAGGTGGTATAGGCGGTGCGGCCATCGGGGATCGCCTTCCGGCTCTGGCTGGGCATGGTCGGCCTGGTCTTGGTGGTCTTGGTCCTGCTAAGCGGGCTCTTGTCGGTGCTGCTCGACGAGTTCTACGTCCACAAGCGGGCCGAGGCCCTGGAGGATACCGCCCGGCAGATAGGCGAACTGGTGGCGGATGCGGCCCTGAACTACCGGTCGGAGGCTTTGCAGGACTCCCTGGATGCCGCCGCTGTCCTCCTTGATGCAGTGGTGGCCGTGATCGATGAGGATGGGGTGCTGCAAGCGGCTACCGGTCTAGCCCCCGGCTCGCACGCGATGATGCGGACGATGGGCCCCCTCCGCCATGGTCTCCTGGCCGCTCGGATGGGCATGGTGTTCCCGCTCGACGAAGTCGTCCGGGTGCTGAACGGAGAGACGATCCGACAGTGGGCCTACCATCCCGCCTTCGACGCTCACCTCGTCTACGTGGGTCTGCCCGTACGCCGGGACGGGCAGATCCGGGGAGCGGTGCTGGTCTACGCCCCGCTGCAGCCCATCCGCGAGGCGGTGGCGGCAGCCCAGGGCATCGTCCTGCGATCGGGCGGCATGGCGGTGTTGCTGGCCGGCCTGCTGGCGCTCATCCTGTCCCGGCAGTTTGCCCGTCCCCTGGCGGTCATGGAAGGCGCGGCCCGGGACATGGCCCGCGGCGACTTCACGCGCCGCCTGCCGGTCGGGCGTTCCGATGAGATCGGGACCCTGGCCCGGACCCTGAATCACTTGGCGAAGGAACTGTCGACCCGCATGGGAGAGTTGGCCGCCCAGCGCGATCAGTTGGCCAACATCCTGGCAAGCCTTTCCGAGGCGGTCCTCACGTCCGACCCACAAGGAAAGATCATCAGCGCCAACCATCGGGCGGAGCAGGCTCTCGGTAACCTCCCGCGGCACGTGGACGAACTGCCGGCCGCACTCCAGGACCTCTACGGGACGGCGTTGGCCGGACAGCCCGCCGGCCCCGAGGAAGTCCTCCTGGCCGATCGCCACTACCTGGTTCAGGTCACCCCGATCAGCGAGGGCCAGACCGAGGTATCGGGCGCGGTGGCCGTGCTGCGCGACGTGACGCCCGCCCGCAAGCAGGAGGAGATCCGGCGCGAATTCCTCGCGAATGTCTCGCATGAACTGGCCACCCCGCTCACCTATCTGCAAGGCTATGGCGAGGCGCTCCTGGACGAAATCCGGGCGGCAGGTCTGGCCGGAGGACCGGCGGAGCAGCATGGCGTCATCCTCATCGAGGAGACCGAGCGGCTCCGGCGGCTCATCCGCGATCTCCTCGATCTCGCCCGCTGGGAGGAAGGCGCCGGCCGGCTGAATCTCGGGCCCGTCGACCTGGCCTCGTCACTCCGGCGGGTGGCCGAGGTGGTCCGCCCCCTGGCGGCGCAGCAGGGCATCGAACTGGAATTGGACACACCCGATGTCCCAGCGGCGCTGGCCGACGCCGACCGCGTGGAGCAGGTCCTCCATAACCTGGTGGACAACGCCTTGCGGCATACTCCCGCCGGCGGCAAGGTGCGGCTCAGCCTCGGCCGGCGCGGCGCACAGGTGGAAGTTGCCGTGAGCGATACCGGCAGCGGCATAGCTCCCGGCGACCTGGGAAGAGTGTGGGACCGCTTCTACAAGGCAGACAAGGCTCGGACCCGGGGAGCAGGAGGATACGGGCTCGGGCTGGCCATCGCCCGCCGTATTGTCGAGGCCCACGGCGGCTCGGTAGACGTTGCCAGTAAAGAGGGCGCCGGCTCGCGCTTCTCTTTCAGCCTGCTGCCCGCTACTCCCGAGGTTTCCGATCGAGGAACTCCCGGCGGAACTGATCCCAGCTCATGAGGATCTCGCGCGGGCGAGCGCCATCGGGACCGCTGACGATCCCCTTCTCTTCCATGGCGTCGATCAGCCTGGCCGCCCGGGTGTAGCCGACCCGGAGTTTGCGCTGAACCATCGAGATCGATGCCTGGCGGGTATCCATCACCACCCGGACGGCATCCCCGAATAGCGCGTCGTCCTCTGGCTCAGGCTCCTTGCCCTCCGTCAGAGCGCCTTCCGCCAGGACCGCTTCGCGATACTCCGGAGACGATTGCGCCTTGACGAAGGCCACGATCTCCTCCACTTCCCCATCGGCGATATAGGCACCCTGCCCGCGGATCGCCCGGGTCGCGCTCACCGGCAAATACAGCAGGTCGCCCTGGCCGAGCAGTCGCTCCGCTCCCGGTGTGTCCAGGATGGTCCTCGAATCGACCTGGGAGGACATCGCAAAGGCAATGCGGGAGGGGATGTTGGCCTTGATGACCCCCGTGACCACATCCACCGAAGGCCGCTGCGTGGCGACCACGAGGTGGATGCCCGCGGCTCTGGCCATCTGCGCGAGCCGCCAGATGGCGTCTTCGACCTCCGCCGGTGCGACTTTCATGAGGTCGGCCAGTTCGTCAATGACCACGACTATCACCGGCAAGGGGGATACGGGGGAGCCCGCGTTATAGCGACTGATGTCGCGCACGCCCTCACTCGCGAACAACTCGTACCGGTTCCCCATCTCCCGGACTACCCAGCGCAGGGCCCCGGCGGCGAGCCGGGGGTCGGTTATGACCGGACTTATCAGGTGAGGGATGCCGTCGTATACCTTGAGTTCAACTACCTTGGGGTCGATCATCAAGAGCTTCACGCGATCCGGCGGGTAGCTCAGCAGGATGCTGGCGATGATGGCATTCAGGCAAACGCTCTTGCCGGATCCGGTAGTCCCGGCCACCAGGAGGTGCAGCAGTCGCTCGAGATTGGCCACCAGCGGCCGCCCCGCTATGTCCTTCCCCAGGGCGATGGTCACGCCGGGCGGTGCTTCCTGGAATTCCTGGCTCTCCAGCACATCGCGCAGATGGACGGCGGTCACTTCCGTGTTGGGGACCTCGACGCCGATGACGCCTTTCCCGGGGATAGGGGCGATGCGTACGTCCTGCGCGGCCAGCGCCAAGGCGAGGTCGTCGGCCAAGGCGACCACCCGCGCCACCTTCACGCCGGCGGCCGGCTGCACCTCAAACCGCGTGATCATCGGCCCTTGCTGGACCTCCACCACGCGCGCCCTCACCCCGAAACTGGCCATGGTCTCCTCGATCAGGCGCCGGCGCTCATCGCTGTCCGGGCGCTGCCGGGCCGCGGCCCGCGCGCTGCTGCGGGACAGCAGCGATAACGGGGGCAACTGGTAGGCGGGCGGCTCTGCCGGCCGTTCCGGCGGTATCGGTTCGGGACATGGGCCGCGCCGGGGGCCGGCCGGTTCGCCGTCCAGCCTCGGCAGCTCTCGAACCCCTTCCCGGGATGGACGGCTCTCGTCCTCCACCCACACCACGAAGAAGTCCCGCGCCGCCCCGAGGAAGCGCACGCCGTATTTCCGGGTCAGGCGCAGGACCGTAGCGCCCAAGCCCGCCAGGGGAACGGCGGACAGCAGCACCAGACCGGCCAGGAATAGCCCGGCGAGGACCAGCCATGCTCCCACCGCGCCAAAGCCCTGAGTCAGCAGCCACGCCAGGGCGGCTCCCATCAGCCCTCCCCCGACACCTTCGGCAGCCCGGGCGAAGAATTCCGCCGGCAGGTATCGCAGATGGAGAAAGCCGAGCACCGCTGCCATGAGCAAGCCGGATCCCCATGCTCGTCCGGCCGGTAATGGTCGCCCTGGCACCGCGATCATGGCGATTCCGGCGGCGGTCAGTCCCAGCGGCAACAAGACGGCGCCCTGCCCGGCGAGGCTGATCAGCGCCCGGGCTAGCGCCCGTCCCACCCAGCCGGCGCCGGGGAAGAGGAGCGCAAAGACGCCTACCACCCCGCTGACGGCGAGGGCTATCCCCGTCAGTTCCCGGCCGAGCTTGTTGTCGGGTCGCCGGCGAGTCCGCGGCAAGGCTCCCACCCCCCGTCGCTTTTCTACGCGGCGGCGGGCAGGACCTGCGCCGATCAACCGCCGGCCAGAGTGAGCCATAGCAGGGAGCCGCCACCTACCACCCAACAATAATATGCGAACGAGCCCAGCCGCCCCCGGCGTACCAACCGCAAGAGCCCGGTGACGGCCAGGAAGCCGGTGACGGCGGCGGACACCATCGCGGGCAACGTGACCTCAAGCCCGGGCTGTAGGAGCGAAGCCGGCCCCAGCCGCACCGCTTCGAGGAGGGTCGCGCCGAGGATCGCGGGCACCGAAAGGAGGAAGGAGAAGCGGGCGGCCGCATCGCGGTCCAGCCCGGTCATCAGGCCGGCGGCGATCGTCGTCCCCGACCGCGAGATGCCGGGCAGGATGGCCACGCCCTGCGCCGCGCCTACCAGCAACCCATCCCGCCAATCAAGCGCAGCGAGCGGGCGCGTGCCGGGACGGAGCCTCCCCGCTCCCCAGAGTATGGCCCCCGTCACCAGCAGCAAGGTGGCCGCAACCTCCGGTTCCTCGTAGGCGCCGCGCAGCCACGGCTCCCCGGTCAATCCCAGCGCCGCCGTGACCCCGGACGCCAGGGCGAGCAGGACCAGCAGCCGCGCACCGGGGTCTCGGGCGAAATGCTCCCGGGACGAGGCGCCACGGGCCGCTACGCCGGCCATCCGCCCTCCCGCCCGGAGCAGCTGCCCGAGATCGCGAGCGAATACCGCCACCACTGCGGCGAGCGTTCCCAGGTGCACGGCAATCTCGAGGGTCAGGCCGGGCGGTTCGATTCCCAGCAAGGCTTGAGCGAGCACCAGATGCGCCGAACTGGAGACGGGCAAGAACTCGGTTATGCCCTGCACCAGGCCGAGCAGGACCGCCTGTCCTGTTCCCACTCGCTCCACCTCGCCTCGCCAGCCCGATCGTAGGCAGGGGCTTCGCTCTAGCTGCCGGCCGTTCCTCCCCTCCCCGCATCGGGCCCGCCGGCGACCCATGGAGCATCGACCGCCTCGACTCCCAACCGCAGGATACTTCCCGGTCGCCAACGAGGTTCGAGATAGGCTCGGGGGTCGGTGGCGACCAGCCGGTGGATCGCCGCCTTGCCATCGGCATCCACGTCGGCGATGACCCATCCCCCGGGTATAGGCAGTTCCACCCGGCGCGCGCCGTCGCTGCCCCACCCCGCCAGCACCACTTCCAGGGGCATCGGCGACCAGAGGATCATTGCGGGGCACCCGGCAATCCGGGCGGGTCGAGCGCCTTGCCCCGCCGCCGCCCCATTTCCTCCAGCCAGGCGATCGCCTTGGCCACGCCGCCCACCTCATCGATCAGCCCTTCGCGGACCGCGTCCTGCCCGACCAGCACCGTGCCGATGTCGCGGGCCAGTTCGCCGATCCGGAACATCAGTTCCCGCAGCCGGCTCTCGGTGATCTGGGAGTTGGCGGTGATGAAGCGGATCACCCGGTCCTGCATCTTATCGAGGTATTCGTAGGTCTGGGGCACGCCGACGACCAATCCGCTCAGGCGGATGGGATGAATGGTCATGGTGGCGGTGGGGGCAATCAATGAGTGACTGGCGGCCACGGCGATGGGGATGCCGATGCTGTGCCCCCCGCCCAGGATCAGCGAGACGGTGGGCTTCGACAAGCTGGCGACCATCTCCGCCAAGGCCAACCCGGCCTCCACATCTCCGCCCACCGTGTTGAGGACGACCAGGAGCCCGTGGATGTCGGGGTTGAGTTCGATGGCGACGATTTGGGGGATGAGGTGCTCGTACTTGGTGGTCTTGTTCTGGGGAGGCAGGGTCAGGTGCCCCTCGATCTGGCCGACGACCGTGAGCACATGGTAGTTCGATTTCGGCAAGGGGGCCGCCAGCGTGCCCAGGCTTTCCAGCACTCCAACGGGACCCGGTCGTTCGTCGCCCCTGGCCCCCTCCCCCCCGTCTCCGGCCCCGGGGTCGGGAGGCTGCCCCGGCACCGTGATCCCCGGCTGCCCCAGCCGATCGGTCAACCCTGACC
>DOZU01000093.1:0-5996 GCA_003517845.1 Clostridiales bacterium
GAACCCTCCAGCAGCTGATCTCCGTCGGGCCCGACTGGGTGATCGCTTCTCCATCTTCCCGGCGCCGGGAGGTGGCTGACTAGCTCAGGCAACACTCTCAGGTGAGTGATCCATCACCGTTCGGCAACATTCTTATCTGGGTTGACAGGGCGGGGAGGTAAATCGATGGGCCGCCTCGTAGAAAGCCATGGGGAACCGCAAATCGCAGGGGAGGCGCCTGGGCGTGCAATGGCGAGGCAAGAACGTGGTGATCACCGGGGCTTCGCGCGGAATCGGCCGCAGTTTAGCGCTGGAGCTGGCCCGAAGAGGGGCGCGAATGATCCTGACCGCTCGCAGCCGGCCGGAACTGGAGTCGGTGGCCGAGCTGACCCGTTCGTTGGGTGCGGATACTGTGGTCGTTGCCAGCGATGTCAGCGCGGCCGACTCGGCGAGCGAGGTAGTGGCCGCCGCTGCCGGACAGTTGGGCGGGGTGGACGTGCTGGTGAACAATGCGGGCGTGGGTCTGAGGGCGTCCGTCGACCAATTGGCCCGTGCCGACCTTGAGCGAGTGTTGGCAGTCAATCTGTTGGGCCCGATTGCATATATCCAGGCAGCCTTACCCCACTTCCGCCGGCAGGGCAGCGGACTGATCATCAACCTGTCTTCGCTGGCCGGTCTGATGCCTGTACCTCATCTGGGTGGATACTGCGCCACCAAGCATGCGCTGGTCGTCCTGTCAAGGTGCTTGCGCGCGGAGCTTCGCGAAGCCGGCATTCGCGTCATGCTCGTGCATCCGGGGGCGGTCGACACCGACTTCCGCCATCATAGCCTTGGCTCGCCCTTCCCTTCCGTCCCCGGGCGTTCGCGGGTCAGCGCGGAACAGGTGGCGGTAGCCATCGCCCGGGCGGCCGAGGACGGCCGGGATGAGGTGTTCGTCCGCCCGCTGGATCGCGTGCTGCTGGCGACCGCCCGCCTCCTGCCCCGCAGGCGAGACCGGATACTGCTGCGCCGTTACGGTCGGACTGGAGTTCGGCCGTGACCCCGACTTGCTGAGTTGCGATCCGCACGCCGATAAGCAGGTGCCATGTTGATGCTCGAGTTCCATCGCTTGCGGGACGAATTCAACTCCGATCTCCGCCTGCTGTTTCTGACCGCGGGGCTGGCGGCAATGGGAATGGGTATCACCGACCTCTTGACGAACCTCTACCTGTTGCGAGCCGGATTCGGCGAGCGCACGGTGGGTACGCTGGTAGCCCTGAACGCCACCATGATGGCGGTCGGCGCCCTGCCCCTGGGCGTGCTGGTGGACAGGCACTCCCGCCGGACAGCACTCTGGCTGGGACTGGCGATGGCGGGGACGGGGACGGCCGCGATGGCGATTGCTCCCGTGCTGCCGGTCCTGTATGCCGCGGCGATACTCGGCGGGTTGTCCGGGGCGCTGCTGACCGTGGCGATGCCCGCCTACATCGCCGGCCACACCGAGCCGAGGGGCCGGGCCTGGGCCTTCACCGTGATTGCGATGGTGCATCTGCTTTCCATGACCCTCGGGCAGGTTGGAGGAGGTTTGTTGCCCGGGCTGCTGGGCGGGGGGACACGAGCTTACCGGCTGGCACTGCTCCTCGGGTCCGCCCTGGTGCTGACGGCGGCCGTGCGCCGATTGGACTTGCGCGACGCGCCCGGTCCCGCGCGGTCTCAGCTTCGGCCGGTAACGGCCCGGGCGGTGCTGCGGGCGCCCATACTGCACTCCGCCGGCTCCAACCTGCTGCTGGGCATCGGTGCCGGGCTGTTCATCCCCTTCTTCAATGTGCTATACCGCGTGCGTTACGATCTTGAACCCGCCCAGATCGGCTGGATCTTCGCGGTCCAAAACCTGCTGATGGTGGTGGCGGTCATGGTGGCTCCGATGCTGTCGGAGCGAAAGGGTACCGTCAACACCATTACCGGCGCCTGGGTAGTGTCGGTCGCGTTCTTGTTCGTGCTCGCCTGGGCGCCCGACCCTCGCTGGTTCACCGCCGGGTTTTGGGTCAGGGGCACGCTCATGTTCGCCATAGGGCCGCTGCTGGACAGTTTCCGCCAGAACCTGATGCACGAGGGAGAACGAGCCACCGCGTCGAGCATCATCGGCATGACCTGGTTCGCCGGATGGGCGGTCGGCAGCGTCACCGGCGGAGACTTGCTGGCGAGGGGGCTTTACTCAGCGCCGTTTCTCATCGCGAGCCTTTTCTATCTGGTGTCGGCGGGCTGGTTCTTCGCCGTCTTTCGGCGGACGCATGCGGCGACGGAGGTCCGCCCGGAGTTCACTGTCGCCGTCCGGAGCGCGAGCATCGACGGTCCGGCCCAGCCCTGACGGTCGCAGACCGACCCGGGTTCGCCCGCCGCTGACCGGGGTACGATAAGCCGACCGGGGGCCACTTACTACCGAAGACCTTGCAGGGCTCCCAAGGAAGCGGGCGGCCCGGCGGCGAATGCCCTGCCGTCCAAGAAGGGAGGGGGATGAGTGGCTCTCAAGATCACGCTCGTCGAGCCGAAAGCCCCTGACTTCCACGTGTTCAGTTCCGTCCGCCTGCCCCGGCTGGGCCTGGTCGGCTTGGCCACGATCCTCCGCCAAGCGGGATACCAGTGCCGGGTGTGGTGCCAGGCGTTCGGGGAGATCCCCGCGTTTGAGTTGCTCAGTTCCGACCTGGTCGGCATCAGCGTCACCACTTCCACCGCTCCCGAGGCCTATCGGCTGGCTCGCCAGTTGCGCCACCGGGGGGTACCGGTGGTGCTCGGCGGACCCCATGTCACTTTCCTGCCCGAGGAGGGGCTTGATGCGGCCGACTTCGTCCTCCGGGGCGAGGCGGACGAGACGTTCCTCGAACTGGTGCGGCGACTGGAGAGCGATCGGGACTACCGCCATGTGCCCGGGCTCTCCTACCGGGAGGACGGTCACGCGATGCACAACCCCCTTCCGCCTCGGCCCGATCTCAATCGGCTGCCCATGCCGGACCTCGCCGTGCTCGCCAACGCCGGGCAGCTCAATCTGCATCCCCTGATCACCTCTCGCGGGTGCCCGCACCATTGCACCTTCTGCGCGGTCACCCCGCTCTTCGGGCGCGAGTACCGACATGCCGCTACTCCGCTAATACTGCAAGCACTAGAGACTCTTCGGGGCAAGCGAGTTTTCTTCTACGATGACAACTTCACCGCCTCCATCGACCGGACGAAGGACCTGCTCCGGCAGATGCTGTCCACGAGGGTCTTGCCGCGGGCGTGGATGGCCCAGGTAAGGGTCGACGCCGCCCGTGATCCCGAACTGCTGCAACTCATGGCCCGCACCAACTGCCGGATGGCGCACGTAGGCTTCGAGTCCATCAACCCGAAGACCCTCCGGGAGTTCCGCAAGGGTCAGGGCGTGGAAGACATCCGCCACTGCATCCAGTCACTGCACCGGCACGGGATAGCCGTTCACGGCATGTTCGTGCTGGGCGGGGACGAGGATACCTTGAGCGTGGTGGAAGACACGGTGGATTTCGCCTGGGAGGAGCGGGTCGACACCGCTCAGTTCCTGGTGCTCACGCCCATCCCCGGCACCGTCCTATTTGCCGACCTGGAGCGGGAGGGCAGGTTGCTGACGCGGGACTGGTCCCGGTACGACGGCCACCATGTTGTGTACCGACCGGCCAAGATGTCACCGGAGGATTTACAGGCGGCGGTCGTGCGGGCGTTCACGCGGTTCTATGGCCTGGGGAACGTGTTCCGCGATGTCTTCGGCGGAAGGCTGTCCAGCGCGAGCTACAAGCTGATGGGGCACCATATCCTGAAGCGATGGCTGGACCATCACCCGGACCTGGGTGATACGGTAGGATCGCCATCTCGGGGGCGCTTCCGCGTCGAGGGTCGACTGGATTCCCTGACGCTTCGCAAGTTGTCAGGAGATCTGCGGGCGGCCCTGAGACGTGGCCAGGCCCGCCTGGATATCCATCTGGCCGATGTGCAGCTGCCGTCGGAGGATACCCTCCGGCGCCTGCTGCGCTTGCTCGATCGGCTGGCCGCACGTCCCGGAGTGTCGGTGCGCCTGTTCGGGGTCACCGGCAGGCTGGAGACGATCATCGCCAACCTGCTCCATAACCTGCCCCGGTTCGACTGCGTCCGTCCGGGCGAAGCCGGGTAGTTGACGGCGACCACCCGCCGGGGACGCATCCGGAAACTCAGGGAGGGCCGAAATGATAGGCCAAAACGAATCTCGACCGCCCCGACAGCGGGCGGAAACCCCGGTCAGAATGGCCCGCGGCGAGCATCCACCGGCTCCCGAGCCGCTGGGGCCGCGGCTGCGCCGAGCCGCTGCAGGGAGCGCATCCATAACTTTCGTAGGCTCGACGGCACGTGGTGCCCAGGGCGCGCCGCTGCGCCTGACCTGGTCAGAGCTGCACGAGGATGCGAAAGCAGTTGCTGCCGCCTTGCAGCAACGCGGGATTGGTGCGGGCGATCATGTGGCCGTCCTGAGCCTGACTTCTCAGTTGGCGGTTACCGCTATCCAGGGTATATGGTTGGCTGGAGGCTGCGTCGTCGTCCTGCCCTTGCCCATGCGCATGGGCTCACTCACCGAGTTCCTCGATCAGACCAGGGCGCTACTGCGCCATGGTGACGTGCGCCTGGTACTGCTCGATCCCGACCTCGCCGCGGCTTACCAGCCTGGGGAAGGCGATCCTCCGGTCGTCTTGCTGACCGAGGTGCAGCCGGGGCCCGGTCGCCCCTCGGCCGGCGAGTGGCGGGAGGTGCCGGATGACCTCGAGCGACTGGCCATACTGCAGTTCACTTCCGGGTCGACTTCCGATCCCAAGGGAGTGATGTTGCCTCACCGGGTGCTGGGCGCCAATCTCGATGCCATGCGCGAGGCGGGGCGCTTCGACGCGGGACGGGACGTTTTCGTGCTGTGGGTGCCCCTGTACCATGATATGGGGCTGGTGGGCACGACCATATGCATGACCCTTGGCTGCTCGCTGGTGCTGGCCGCGCCGCAGGACTTCCTGGCGAGCCCCGGTGACTGGATGCGGTGGCTCTCCGAGTATCGGGGCACGATCACCGCCGGACCCAACTTCTCGTGGGCGCTGGCCGGCAGGGCTCTACGACGGATGACCGAGCGGGGGGACATCCTGGACCTCTCGGCCGTGCGCCTCGCCCTGAACGGAGCTGAACCGGTCGACCCGGCGACGGTGGAGGAAATGGTCGCCGCGGCCCGCCCGCACGGCCTGCGTCCGGAGGCGGTGTTCTGCGCCTTCGGGATGGCGGAAGTGGCCGTGGGGGGCACTTTCCCGCCGCTCATGCGCGGGATGCTATGCGACGCCGTGGACCGGACCGCCTTGGAGAGGGACGGGGTGGCGCGACCGGCGGATCCTGACCGGACGACCACCCGGCGGCTCGCCTGGCTGGGGCACCCGGTGCCCGGCCTGGAGATGCGGATCTGCGATCCGGCGACCGGCCAGGTACTGGGAGAGCGAAAGGTCGGAGAACTGGAGTTCCGCGGGACCTCGGTGACTCCCGGCTACTACAACCGTCCCGACCTGGTGTCCGGTTTGTTCCACGATGGGTGGTTGCGTACGGGCGACCTCGCGTATGTGGTTCGAGGTTCGGAAGGCGAGGCCCCGGAACTGGTGCTGTGCGGTCGGCTCAAGGACGTGATCATCGTCGGCGGGCGAAATGTGTTCCCCGAGGACATCGAGCGGTCGATAGGCCGGCTGGAGGGAGTGCGGACCGGCAACGTCATCGCCTTCGGCCTGCCGGATGCCAAGGGAAAGGAGTCGATCGTGGTCGTCGCGGAAGTCAGGCCCGGCTTTCCCCCGGACCTGCGCCGGTCGATTCGCCAGCGCGTGGTGGCGGTGTGCGGGATCCCGCCCCGCGACGTCCGGTTGGTCGCGCCAGGGAGCATACCCAAGACCAGTTCGGGGAAACTCCAGCGCAGCCTGTGCCGGAAGCAGTACCTCAATAAAGGGTTGCCGGCCGCCGATGCGCCGTGTGCTGCCGGCGGCTAGCCGCCG
>DOZU01000093.1:6338-13987 GCA_003517845.1 Clostridiales bacterium
TTCCCGGTCGCGGTTGGGGTCGTCCTCGAAGGTGCCCAAGACCGCCCGGTTCCTCCTGCCATCACCTTTCAACGATGACTTCTCCGGGATCGGCGGGCATCCTTGCCCTGACTCCGGGCGCCATCATGGCGCTGGGCCGCCTAATCGCTGATGAAGAATCGCAACTCGGGCTTCCGCACCGCTTCCACGGCGAAAGTGGTCTCGACCGTCCGGCTGCGTCCGGGCATGCTGGCCGTCACCCGGGCGACCCGCTGACCCCCCGGCCACTGGGGGGGCACGGCGAAGGTCGCCAGCCAATGGCCGGATAGCCCGGGTGCCGGGTGCAGGACCAGTTCGTCAACGCCCTCGATGCTGCCGAGGACGGCGGCGGCGGGGAAGCCGGCGGCCGCCCACAGCTTGGCGATGGACCCCGCGGGCGCCACGGCCGGCTCAACCCAGGCGATCAAGGGCATCGGCTGGTGCACCACGTAAGTCAGGGTGAGTTCCCGGTATCCCCGGGGATAAATCGCGGTCAGCGTGACTTCGCGGATGGAGTCGGGCGCATCCGCCGGTACCGCGAAGCTGCCCTCCCAGGACTGGAGGGACGCCGTACCTTCCACCGGCGACAGCCTGAGCTTTCCCGATGAGGCCGGCCCGGCATCCACCCAGCTTGCTCCGCCAGAGGTGCCGGCGGTCACGTGGATGAGCTGGCCCGGCCGCACGATCGTCGGCCGCAGGCTGCCCCACAGCCCTTTCCGCTCCAGCAGGACGGGGTGCATTGCGGCGCGGTGGACTTGACCGAGGTTGTCCACGACCGTGCCTTGAAGGTAATAGGTGCCGTCGGGCAGCGGGTGCCCGCGCAGGTCGACCCCGGTCCACGGGAGGCTCGCGGGCGGGGCGCCGCTGCCCTGACCCAGCCGGGCCAGCAACTCGCCGCCGTAGTCGGTCACGCCGATCTCCCAGCTGTGAATCCGGCGGTTGCGCAGGGTGCGGAGGGTAGCCATGGTGTGGTCGTCCAGACCATCGCCATCGGGCGAAAACGGGTTCGGGACGGCGCCGAGCACGACTAGACAGGAACGATATACGAGGGCGGCCGCTTCGGCTCGGGTCAGGGGGCGATGGGGCTGGAGAGTAGGTGGTTGCGTGGGATAGCCGAGGATCAGGCGCAGTTGCACGGCGACGGCCATCTCCGGACGGATCGATGAGCCGGCGGTATGCCCGTCGCTGAACCGATCTAGCCACCGCGAGACCTCGGCCGGCGAAAGCGAGCGGGCGTACGGCCCAAGGCCCAGTCCGCGCACGAGGATGGCGACCGCCTCCTCGCGGGTGATGGGACGGCACGGGAGGAAGCGACCGTCGGGAAAGCCCAGCACCAGCCCGCTCCGGCGGGCGGCGTCGATGAAGGGTTGGGCATCCTTGCCGGGATATGCCTGGTAGCCGGGGGGGACGTCCGGGAAACCGTGCGGGCCGGGGGCCGGGCAGAGGCGAAAGGCCTTGGCCAACATCACGGTATACTGGGCGCGGGTCGCCGCCCGGTCGGGGTGGTAGTTCCAGGCGAGCCACCGCGAGTATCCCCAACCCGGATGCCAGTCGAGGACCCACTCCTGGCTGCCGTCGGCGACCTCTTCTTCCCAGAGGCACCGGATGTAGTGCTCGGCCCAATGACCGCGAACATCGAAGTACCAGCCATCACGGGCGATGCCCGGTCCCGATGCCAGCGCCAAGATGCCGGCTGCCAGCAGCAGACCTATTACGCGCGCACAGGGGCGTTGGGGGCGGACCGCCACTCGTCTTCACCCCGACTTCCTCAATCCCTTGGTCCCTTTGCTTTTCCCCTCCGGGACGGCGCGTCCTACCGCGACCGGGCGCGATTCCCGCGAGGCGTTCGACACCAGGATCCGCCGGCTGGCGAAACTCCGTGGCAATACGAGCGGGGAGTCGACCATTCTCTCCGTTGTCTGCATGTACGCGCGGGCTATACTGACCGTGTTGGCCGAGCCAGGGGGAATTGCCGGTGCGCGATCGACGTCTACTGGTCCTGACCTTGCTGATTGTCGTGGTCACCGGCTTTGCCGCCTACAACTACTTGTTGGGTCTGGATCGGCGGGTGGCGGTCGTCGTGGCGGCAGCGGCGTTGCCCGAGTTCACCCTGCTCGAGCCGGACGCCCTTCGCGTCGTCCACCTGCCCGAGGGGGGAGTCCATCCCCGGGCGGTGAGTTCGCCCGGCGAGTTGCAGGGCAAGGTGCTGATGGTGCCGGTGGAGCCAGGCCAGCAGATCCTGGTCACGCAAGTGCGGGATCCCGGCACGCTGGGGTTCGACAATCAGTTCGTCGCCGTCCTCGGCCCGGGCGAGCGGGCCATGATGGTCCCCGTCCCTCCGGGACAGGCCGTGGGAGGCGGACTGGCGCCCCGCGACCTCGTGGACGTCATTTTCGTCGCCGATGAGGCCAGGCTGGGGTTCGCTTTCGCCCGGGTCTTGTTGCAGGGTTTGCGCGTACTGGACGTGCGGGGTGACCAGGGGGGAGCGCTCACCGCGACCCGCCATGACGCGGCCGCCGGGGTCGTGGTTGCGGTCACGCCCAAACAAGCGGAACGGCTGGCCTTCGCACTGGAGCATGGCACGCTGTACCTGATGACGGCAGGGGGAAGGGAGGAACCGGAGGTTGCGACGCAGGGCACCTTCCTCGAAACCCTCTTTGACCCGGAACCGGCTCCGGAGCGGCCTGTCGACGGCGAGCGCTGACTTCCCTGGCCCGGCGCTGGTCTTGCCGGCGGGAGGGGGGCAACCTGGCCCGCCGGCCCGGCTGTTCCTCGCAGCCGCCGGCCGGGACCTGATTGAGGCCGTGCTGGATACGCCGGGCTGGCAACTGGTGGGACAGGCGGAGCGGGCCGAGCAGTGCCTGCCGATCATTGGCGCGATGGCGGCCGATGCCCTGCTGCTCAGGGCGGAACCCTCCGGGCAAACAGCGATGCTCGCCCGGCACCTGCGACTCGTGCACCCTCAGCTCGTCATCGGCCTGCTATTGCCGGCGGGCTCGAGCCCGTCACCGGACCTGGAGGCGCTGGGAGTGCTGGTATGGCCGGCGGGCACACCTCCCCGGGATGCGCTCCGGGAGTTGTTGGCGCGAGCCTGCGGAGGGCCGGGAACCGCCGCCCCCGCCCGGGAAGTGGCGGCAGCCGCCGTCCCGTCATTCCGCCGCCATCGACTGCAGGCCGAGCAATCCGCCACAACCACCCCTCGCCTGCTGACCCAGCAAGTAGTCGCCATCGCCAGTCCCAAGGGAGGCGTGGGCAAGACTTTCCTGGCCACCAATCTCGCCGTTACCCTGGCTGCCCGCACTCCGGCGCGAGTCGTCCTGGTCGATCTCGACCTGAACTCCGCCGATGTGGGGGTGCACCTGGACTTGCTGGAGGGGCCGACCCTGGTAGATCTGTTGCCCTATCTGCCGGAAACGGGTTCGGCGGACCTGGGGCGGTTTCTGGTGACCCACCGCATCTCCGGCCTGAAAGTGCTGCTCGGTCCCGCTCGCGCCGAACTGGGCGCACTGGTGAAGGTCGAACACCTGCGCCGCATATTCGAATGGCTGCGCCGGGACTATCATTTCATTTTCATCGATCTGCCGCCCGACGGCGGGGGAGAGCTGGTTCAGGAGTGCACCCAAGCGGCTTCCCGCATCATCCTGGTGACGACCACCGATGCAGCGTCTCTCCGGCAGGCTCGACTTGCCTTGGAGGCGTTGCAGGGTCAAGGCGTACCGCAAGATCGCCTGCTGCTGGTGGTCAATCAGGTATACGACGGCTGCCCAGTTACCCTCCGGGAAGTCGGCAGCTTCCTCGGCATCGAGCCCGCCGGTGAACTGGTCTCGGATCGGCGTCTGGTCGAAGAGGCGACGCTCGAGGGCAAGCCGGTAGTCCTGGCCGCTCCCACTCACCCCCTGGTCATCGGGGTGCATGCCCTCGCGGCGCAACTCTGCCCGGGTCTCCCGGTGCTGGCACCGGACTCGCGGCGCCGCGTCCGTCTCCCGTTGCCCGGCTGGCTGCGCAGGTTCGGGCAATGAGCGGGCGGCTGGATCGACGGCGGTTGCTGGGGGGGGCATTCGGAGAAGCCAATCCGACTACCACTGCGCCGCCTGCGGGCTCGAGCGTGCGCGACGATCTGCCCGAGGACCTGATGCAGCGGATCAGGTCGATCGTCTTGGACCACCATGGTGGCCTCCTCGAGGCCGCGCGGAGCGAGCGGCAACGCCGGGGGCAGCTGCGCACGCTCATCACGCAGGTTCTGGTCGCCGAAGGATACGGAGGCCGGCAAAGCTCCGACGCTCTCGCCGACCGCATGGTCGACCATCTGGTCGGGTATGGACCGGTTGAGCCGTTGCTGGCCGACCCGGAAGTCACCGAGATCATGGTCAACGGCCCGCACCGGGTCTACGTGGAGCGTGGGGGGCGCATTGAACTGACGCCTTGCCGTTTTCGCGACGAGGATCATCTTGAGGACGTGATCGCCCGCATCGTAGCCCCGCTGGGCCGTCGCATCGATTACTCCCTGCCGTTCGTGGATGCGCGTCTGTCCGACGGATCACGGGTTCACGCCATGGTGCGGCCCTTGACCGTGCGCGGTCCGGCGCTGACGATCCGGAAATTCTGCCGGCAGCACTTGACCGTCCAGGATCTCGTGCAGAATGGCACCCTGACCGAGGAGATGGCGGACTTCCTGGCGGTAGCCGTCAGGGGACGGCTGAATCTCCTGATCTCCGGGGGGGCCGGTTCGGGGAAGACCACTACGCTGAATGCGCTGTCGGCCTTCATCCCTGACGGCGCCGAGCGCATCGTGACCATCGAGGATGCGGCTGAACTGCGGCTGCAACAGGACCACGTGGTCGCCCTGGAGGCACGTCCGCCCAACCTGGAGGGCCGGGGGGAGGTGACGGTGCGGATGCTGCTCCGGAACGCCCTGCGGATGCGTCCCGATCGTATCGTCATCGGCGAATGCCGGGGAGGAGAAGCCTTCGACTTGCTCCAGGCCATGAACACCGGCCATGACGGGTGCATGTCCACCATCCATGCTAATAGCTGCGCAGATGCGCTGACTCGTCTCGAAAACATGGTCCTCCTGGCCGACGCCAATCTGCCCCACCGGGCAATCCAGAAGCAGGTACGGGCCGGCGTGGAGGTCCTGGTGCACCAGGCCAGATTCGCGGATGGACGCCGGCGCATCTGTGAGATCGCCGTAGTCCAGCCGGGACGGGGTGATGGGCTGTCCCGGATCTTCGATTGGGACGCCGGCCGCGGGCAGAGCTGGCGGCTGCCTTGCGCGATCCCGCCCCGCATGGCCGACAAGCTTGCGCTGAGCGGCCAGTCTTTCCCGGAACTGCCATGAACAGCCCCACGTGGGGAATCATCTGGCTATGGCTGGCGACCCTGGGGGCAAGCGTGCTGGCGGGAGTGGCCGTGCGGGCACTGATGGACCATGGGCCGAGGCGGCGGCGATGGCGGCAGCTGGCGGGACGGCCCGGTGCGGAGGCTCATTCCGGCCTCGGGCGCCGGATTGCAGCGCGCTTCTCTGGTCGCAAGCTTTCGGGAGACATCCCGCCGAGCAAGTCAACCCTGCTGTCCTGGATAGGCTTTGCGGCCGCCGGGGGCGTGGCAGCCAGCCTGTTACTCGGTTCAGCGGTGGGGCTGCTCCCGGGAGCGGCACTGGCCCTGGCGATCTCCCGCGGTCAAGCGCGCCGGCGGGCGGCGGACCAGGCGGCCAGGTTCAACGAGGTATTCCCTGACGCCCTGGTGCGGATGGCCGGCCACCTCCGGGCGGGGCAGAGCCTGGCCCAGGCGGTGGAGGCCGTAGCGACCTTCGGCTCAGGACCGCTTGAACGGTGCCTCGGCCGGGTACTCGCCGACTACCGGGCGGGCGTACCCTTGATCCAGGCACTGCGCAGGTTAGAGGGCGAGTTTCCCGGGCAGGCGACCGGCCAGCTCCAGCAAGTGCTGGACGTATATCGCTTGAGCGGCGGCGATCTTGCCGGAGTCCTCGACAGTGCTGCCGCCGCACTGGCGGAACACCATAACCTGCACGGCGAACTCGAGGCGAAGACGGCCGAGGTGCGCCTCTCGGCCCGGATCCTGCTCGCACTCCCCCTGGCCCTGGGCGCCTACTTCTGGTTTGCGAGCCCGGAAATGCTGCGCCCGCTATGGGAAACGCCCACCGGCCGGATCGGCTCCATCTACGGGACAGCCTCCTGGCTCATCGGGCGCGAAGTGATCAACCGGCTGATAGCCGAGGTGCAGGCGGAACGAGGATGACAGTGTAGATCCCCATGCCCGTACGGGGCACCTCCGGGTATGAAAGCGAGCAGAATGCCTTTTTCGGACGTGGGGGCTGGTTTTGAACCCGCCCCTACCGGGGGCGGCGACCGCGACCGCACTTTCGCGGAGGGGGCGGGACACAGCGTGTCCTGGGAACTAGTAGGCATTGCGACCGGTGCGGCGGCGGTGGCAGGGATGGCGGCGTTGCAGGTACTCCTCGCCGGCCGGTCGCGACTCCGCCGGATGCGGGACCGGCTGGAGCGGAGGAGCGGGGGCGTCGCCACGCCGGGGTGGCTGTCGCTCGCAGCGGTGAGTACCCTCGTGCCGGTGCCGACCCGGGAGGCCGTAAGCGCGCGCCTGGCCCGAGCGGGCCAGGCAGGACGCATGAGCGTCGATGCCTTCCTGCGCCATTGCCTCCTCAGCGGCCTGGGCGGGGCCCTGCTGGGCCTGCTGGCCGCGGAACTCCTGCCCGCCTTGGGCGGACCGTTGCTGGCCGGAGGGATGGCGGCGTTGGGCTGGCACGCGCCGTTCCACCGGCTCAAGCGGCAGGAACAGGCCCGCGTCCGCGCCGTGCTCCGCGATCTGGCCCCCGTCATGGACCTCATGGCAGCCTACGCCGAGGCGGGGCTGGGACTATCGGCGTCGGTCGCTCGGGTTGCGGGACGGACGGCAGGGCCTCTGGGCGAGGAACTGCGTCAGACGGCGCGGGAGATTCGCTCCGGGCGGCCCGTGGCCGATGCCTTGCAGGCGGCGGCCCGCCGCCTGGGCGTCCTGCAGGTCAGCCGGATGGCGGGAGCCCTGATCCGGGCGGACTCCCTCGGCGTGCCCGTCGCGGGAGTCTTGCGCGAACAAGCATCGCTTGCCCGCCGGGAACGGCGACAAGCTTTCGAACGAGCGCTGGCCGGTTTGCCCATCAAGCTAACCCTGTGTACGGTGATGTTCATCTTTCCCGTCCTGTTCGTGCTGGTGATCCTGCCCAATGTGCTCCTCTTCATGGGCGCTCGTTGGTGAAATGGCTGGCAGGAGTTTGCAGGATGGGGACGAACCATCTCCCCGCGACCCGGACCTCACTCCACCCTCCAGGAGGTGCTCCCGGTGGGCAGAGAATTGCCCCGGTGGGCGTTGCCGGTGACGCTCACCCTGGTGATCCTGCTCGGCATCCCCGTGCTGGCTTACGGGGTAGGCTGGTGGCGGCCGGGGCGGCCCGGGCCGGAGGAACCGGGGCCGCCCGGTGCAGCCGCCTTGTGGGAGCCGTTGCAGGAAGCGCGGTTCTACGAAAGACTGCCCGGTGGGGCCGTGCAGTGCGGCATCTGCTTCCGGGCCTGCGTGATTCCGGCCGGAGGGCGCGGCTTCTGCCGGACGCGGGTCAA
>DOZU01000227.1 GCA_003517845.1 Clostridiales bacterium
GAACTACTGGCGGCCCAGCCCAACTTGCTGGTCCTGGACGAGCCCACCCACCACCTCGACCTGTTTGCCCGCGAAGCACTGGTGGCGAGCCTGCTCGAATACGGCGGCACGCTCGTCATCGTGACTCACGATCGGCATCTGCTTGACCGGGTCGCCACGCGCCTCCTGTATGTGAAAGACGGGCAAGTCACTCCCCTGGAGGGCCGACGGGAAGACAACCTCGTCCGGGTGGCGGCCTCGCCGGCAGCCCCCCCTCGTCCGGCGCGGGCCCGGCCGGCCGCCCGACCGGCGCAGGCTGACCGGCGGTTTGGTGAGTTGAAGGCCCTCGAAGACCGGATCGCCCGGGAGGAGGGCGACCGATCGCGACTCGAGGACTTGCTGGCCAGCCCCCATACCTACCAGGAGGGCGATCCGGCAACCGTCAACCGCGAGTATCGGGAATTGCTGATCCGCCTGGGCGCGCTTTACGAGGAATGGGGAAAACTAGCTGCGACGCTTTCCTGAACGGGGTGGTGGGGTCGGGTCCGCGTCCCGGGTGTAGGGGCGGGGTTGGAACCCGCCCCTACCACAACGTCAGAGACCGGGTACGGGCGGTTCAGCCGCCAGTTTGGCAGTCGCCGGTCTTGCGCCGGCCGAGGATGCGCGCCAACAACTTGACCAGGGCGGGGTCGAACTGGGTTCCTGCTCCCGCTTCCAGGGCTGCCAGGGCATCCTTCGCGGCCAGGGCCGGCCGGCCGGGGCGACCTGATACCAGCAGATCGTAGGCCTCGGCGACGGCCACGATCCGGCTGGCCAGGGGGATGGCGTCCTCACTCAGCCCGCCGGGATAGCCCGTGCCATCCCACCATTCGTGGTGATGGAGGATGCAGTGGGCGAGCCGGGCCAGTCGGGGCGTCGCCGCTGACAGCCGGTGGCCCAGCATCACGTGTTGCTCGACCACCGCCCGCTCAGGAGGCGTCTTGCCCGGGCAAATCGCGGAGTCCTCGTCGCGGTCCGCAGCCTCGCCGACATCGTGCAGGCTGGCGAGTTGCCTGAGTTCCTCCGTAGTCTGAGGATCGAGACCCAGCGCCTTGCCCATCCGCAATGCCAGGGGCTCTACGCGGGCCAGATGATCGGTAGTACGGGAGCCGCTGTTCAGCAATGTGCCGGCCAGCAATTCCAGCCCGACACCCCGGAGCCGGGGACGCCGCCGAACCTTGTCCTGGTACATGGCCTGGTCGGCCTGAGTGAGGGTCAGGCGGAGGGGGGTGCCGCCGTCGGTGGTAGCGGCGCCTGCCGATACGCTGAGCGGCGCGTCGCCGCGGTCGAGATTGGCCTCTGCGAGTTTCTGCCCCAGCCGGGATATCATCTCGCGGGCGGTACTTGCGTCAGTACGCGGCAAGACGGCCACGAACTCGTCGCCCCCGACTCGAGCCAGGACGTCGCTGTGGCGGAAAGTGGCGCGCAACGCGCTGGCGACCGCGCGTAAGAGTTCATCTCCGGCCGGGTGGCCGCGGGTGTCGTTCACGAACTTGAGCCCGTCGACGTCCACGCTCAGCAGGCTTACCGGGTCGCTCCTGCCGTCCTCAAGTCGGTCGAGTTCCTCTTCGAGATAGGCGCGGTTATAGAGCCCGGTGAGGCTGTCGTGAAGACTCAGGTACGTGAGTTGTTCCTCGAGCAGCTTCTGCCCCGTGATGTCGCGGATGATCCCCTGGATGGCCACCAGTTCGCCCGCCGAGCCGTAGATGGGGGTCATCCGCTGCTCCAGCCAGATCCGGCGACCGCCCTTGTGCCGGCGTTCCGTCACCAGGGGCTGGCGGTAGTCATAGCTGCCGTCATAGACGCTCTCGATTACCGGGCGGAACTCCGGCAAGGCGATCTGCACGGCAAGCCGGGAATCGGCATAGAACTCGTCCGGCCGAAAGCCGGTGATGGCCGTCACCGCCGGGCTCAGATACTCGAAATGCCGCTCGGGTTTGAGGCGGACCCGGTACACGATATCCTGAGCATTCTCGGCCAGCAAGCGAAACCGCTCCTCACCCTTGCGGGCCCGTAGGCTCTCGCTCAGGGCGAGGTATACGAGAATCGACACCACACCGGCCATCCCCGACCCGGCCAAGAGCACCCAGGCGTTGCCGTCGAATCCCGCAGCGGGGGCGCCCGGGGCGAATCCCATGGTGGTCACCCAGTCCATGCCGTGAATGTCCGTCGTGAGGTGGACCGGGACGGCATCCGGGTCGAACTCCCCCTGTGCGAGGACCTGGGCCCCGTCAACGCTGACGGCAATCGCCTGCCCGTCCGCGAGATCGAGGGCGGCCGCCATGAGCAGGGGGTGCAGCGCCACTTCCCCCACGAGCACCACGGGTTCGGGGGCCGCGATCGTCAGTTCGCCAACCGCCGGCACGAATAGCTGGATTCCGAACTGCTGGGAGGCCGGCAGCCACTGCGCACGCGACCATATGGGGGTGCGGGTGACGACGGCCCGGCGATAGGCGGCGATGTCGGTCAGGCTGGAGCCGGGACTGAAGGCTGCCGGACCGAAGGTAGCCACGACTTCGCCGCCGGGGCCGGCATAACTCACCGCGTCGAACTTGGGGGTGAGGGTGACCAGCAAGCGGGCGAGTTGAGCGAAGTCGCGTTGTCCTGCGGGTTCACGGTCTTCGGCCAGGAGGACGCCCAGTGCCATCAAGCTTTCCCGGGCGTCTTCGAGGTGGGCCTCGACTCGAGAGTGCACGATCGCCGCCCGGATCTCGAGGTCACTCTGTGCCTGTTGCCGTGCTAGATGCCGCTGGCC
>DOZU01000083.1 GCA_003517845.1 Clostridiales bacterium
CTAGCAGTTGCCGTCAGGCGCATAGCCCCGCCCACCGTCGGGCGGGGCTATGGGTCGGGAAGGGCAGTTGGCGGCAAGCGGCTCCAAGAAGTCCGACAGCGAAGTGCGCGCGCCGGCCCGGATCGTGATGGCCCCGGGCGTAGGCGTTCCGCGCAACAGCTCGCGCAACAAGCTGAGGTCGGCCCGCTCGATCGCGAAGTCGAGGTTGAGCCGGGCGGCGAAAGCCCTGCCCCGTTCCGCGGTCAAGTCCTCCCCGGGCAGGCCGGCATGAATGTAGATCAGCCGGCGGTAGTTGCCCAGGAGGACGCTGAAGATCCGGCCCGCCTTTCTGGCGCCCCACTGCTCCGCGTAACGCGCGCATTCGGCCAGCAGGCTCCCGGGGGCCTCCGCCCACCCCTTGGACAGGTAATAGGTGCCGGCGCACGCGGCGGCCAACTCCCGGTACGCCTGCTGCGAGCCCAAGAGGAGGGCGATGCAGTCATGGACTCGCGGCATGATGAGCCCGCCGCTGCCGGCCCGCAGCCCGGCGGTGGCGCCCCCGCACAGCCCCATGGCAAGGACGAGTCGGTGGCCGGGGTGAGCGTCGATGAGTTGCTGGAGGTGTCCCCTTAGCAGCGACGGGGAGCGGTGCAGCGCCTCGTCGACCCGGTGACGCCTGCAGTCGCCATGCATCAGCCCTTGGACGATTTCGGCCAGGGGTTGACAGGTTACCACCACATCCGGTCGAGCGCCGGGAAGCCCCATGCCCATATCTATGTGTTTACCTCGACCCGAGAATTCTCGCGGCGTCCTGCCGCGTCCTTTGAGATTAATGCTTCAGCGCCACAGCGCATGAAGAGCCGGAAGGGCTGATGCGGCAACCCCTTGCGGGCCTCCATCACCCGCTCATCTATGGGCCCGCTGCCTCAATCGAGCTTCAGGTATTGGCGGCACGGCGGTGCCGGGAGAGGTAGTCACGCGGCGTGCAGATAGCAACGCCGCCAACAACTTGTCCCAAGTACGCTCCGAAGTGGTGCAGGTCTCCGGTGACCAGGTGGGTGGTTGCGGCTTGAATTGCCGCCAAGAGGATAGGCCTATCTTCCGGTGATAGCGAGACTGGACATGGTGTTTGGGGGTCTGCTTCGGGCAGTAAGGTAGCCCTGGCCAGAAGTTCCCCAAGCCGCGTCAGGTGCTCTTGCCGCTCGAGGTTTAGTCTGGCCCCTTCGATAGCATAGGCGGATGCGTACAACTCACAAAGGCCTTTGGCCGCCAAATCCCACAGTTTCCGCAGTCCTGGGCTCCCGTAGGCAGCGGAGAACAACACGTTTGCGTCCAGAAACACCCGTTCCGCGCTCTGCTTCATCGCTTGTCATGAGAGACCCGGTCCGGGTCGAAGCCGAGCTTCCGAACCTCTTCAGCCGCCCAAGCGTAATCCTCCGGGGTCACGGCGGTATTGAGGAGAAACTGCGCCTTGCGTTCAGGAGCATAGATCTCCACGGGGAAAACAGCCGTGGGTCGAAGAAGAATGCCTTCGTCCCTGGATTCAGCCATCAACAGTGTGCCTGCATCAATGTTGTACTTTTGCCGGAGAGCCACCGGGATGACCACGGTGCCGCGCTTGCCAACTTTGATCGTCTCAACCCCGCCCACGTCCATCACCTCTGATAATCAGAATATCAGAGAGACGGGGTTTTTGTCAATGACCGCACCGGCTGGGTTTCGGGCTTGCTTGGGGGGTGAATACCGGCCATCAGGGGTAGGGAAGTGAGGTCACAGGGAAGGAGGTGACCCCGGCCGGAGGGGGCGAAGGAGGGAAAGCTTCCTGGCGAGCCCGGTGCGGGAGAACCGGGCGCCGGCGACCGAATCCTCGGAACGGTGGTGACTCGCGTGAACAGCGATATCATCAAGGTCGGGTTCGAGCGCGCCCCTCATCGCAGCTTGCTGAGGGCCAGCGGCCGGTTGCGAGGCGAATCGGATCTCGGAAAGCCCTTCATCGGCATCGCCAATTCCTTCGGGGAGATAGCGCCGGGGCACGCCCATCTCGGCGACTTCGTGGCGGAAATCAAAGCGGCAGTCTATGAGGCGGGTGGGGTGCCCTTTGAGTTCAACACCATCGCGCTGTGCGACGGGATCGCCATGGGGCACGAGGGCATGCGCTACAGCTTGCCCTCCCGGGAACTGATCGCCGACAGCGTGGAAACCATGGTTCGCGGCCACCAGTTCGACGGCTTGATCTGTGTGCCCAACTGCGACAAGATCGTCCCCGGCATGTTGATGGCTGCCCTTCGCATCAACATCCCCACCGTCTTCATCTCGGGGGGACCGATGCAGGCGGGGCGGACCGGGGACGGGCAACCCATCGACCTGGCTTCGGTGTTCGAGGGTGTGGGGGCTTTCCGCGCCGGCCGAATCGATGAAGCTCGGCTGCTCGAACTGGAGCGGGAGGCCTGCCCCGGTCCCGGCAGTTGTGCGGGCATGTTCACCGCCAACTCCATGAACTGCTTGTGCGAGGCCATCGGCCTCGCCCTGCCCGGCAACGGGACCATCCTCGCCGTCGATTCGCGGCGAGATGGGCTGAAGCGGTGGGCGGGACGGCGGATCATCGAACTCATCGCCGAGAACCTCCGCCCAAGAGACATCGTCACCATGGACGCGCTGGACAACGCATTCGCCCTCGACGTCGCCATGAGCGGGTCGACCAACACCATTTTGCATGCCCTGGCCATCGCCCACGAGGCGGACCTGGAATACCCGCTGGAACGCATCAACCTGATCTCCGGGCGCACCCCCACCCTGTGCAAGATCTCTCCCGCATCCGACCTGCACATCGAAGATGTGGACCGGGCGGGCGGCATCACCGCCATTCTGGGGGAACTGGCCCAGCGGCCGGGGCTGCTGAACCTCGACTGCCGGACGGTGACCGGGGGAACGCTGGCGGCGAACATCGGTCAAGCCCGCAGCTCGGATTCCCAGGTCATCCGCCGTCTGGCGGATCCCTTCAGTCCCCGCGGCGGACTGCGAGTGCTGTTCGGCACGCTGGCGCCGGAGGGAGCGGTGGTCAAGACAGCAGCCGTCCTGCCCGGGATGGTGCGCCACCGGGGACCGGCGGTCGTCTTTGAAGCGGAAGCGGAGGCTTCTTCGGCCATCCTGGACGGACGGATCCGGCCGGGGGACGTGGTGGTCATCCGCCACGAGGGGCCGAAGGGAGGGCCTGGCTTCATGGAGATGCTCGGTCCTACCGCGAACCTGATGGGGATGGGCCTGGGGGAATCGGTGGCCCTGGTGACCGACGGCCGTTTCTCCGGCGCCACCCGGGGTGCATGTATCGGCCATGTATGTCCCGAGGCAGCCTCGGGGGGGCCCATCGGCCTGGTGCAAGACGGCGATGTCATA
>DOZU01000118.1 GCA_003517845.1 Clostridiales bacterium
CGACCCGGCGGTCTCCATGGCGCGGAGCAGACTGGCTTCCGTGTAGCGGGCAGGCGGGCGGGTCGCGCTTTCCTCCACGGTAACGCCGGAGACGACCACCGGCATCCCCGGCTGCAGATCGGGTAGGGGCGGATCGGCCGGTTCTTCCGGATACAGCGCTCGCCAGCCGGGCTCGAGCACTACTTGAGCCTCGCTGCGGAAGCGGTCGCCGCCAACACCGGTGAGGATGCGAGTGGTTTCGGTGACACACGCCGGAAGGAAGACGGCCACGAAACGACGGACTATTGCCTGGTACACAGCTCCCTTGTCTCCCCGAAGCCCGTCGAGCGGGGCGCGCTTGGGGGTGGGGATGACGGCGTGGTGGTCCTTGACTTTCCGGTCGTCGATGATCCTGCCGGACAGGGGCAGGCGCGGTGCGGCGCTGAGGACGGCCGCCTCGCGGGCGCCGGGCAATCCCTCGGAGGCAGCGATCGCCGCCAGCACTCGCCCCAGGGTGGGGATCAGATCCGGCGGGAGGTGCCGGCTGCCGGTGCGCGGATAGGTGATCAGCTTGTCCCGTTCGTATAGCTCCTGGGCCAGCTTCAAGGTCTTGGCGGCGCTGAATCCCCGGGTGCGGTTGAGTTCCCGCTGGAGGTCGGTCAGGTCGGGGAGGAGATAGGGAGGTTGGGCGCGACGGGTGCGGTCCACCCCTTCGACCTCTCCGGCACTCCCTTGCACCCGCCGAGCTATCGCGAGCGCAGCTTCCTCTGACCACAAGCGATCGTCGTCTTCGTCGACCCATCGGCCGCGATAGGTTTCCCCGCCGGCGGCGAAGGCGGCCTCCACCTGCCAGAAGGGATGGGACACGAACGCGGCGATAGCCCGCTCCCGTTCGACCAGGAGGGCCAGCGTCGGCGTCTGCACGCGTCCTACGGGGAGGAGGGTGCCGGACATGGCGGTCATCCCCCGCGTGGCGTTGATGCCCACCAGCCAGTCACTTTCACTGCGGCACCGGGCGGCGGCCGCCAGCGAGTCGAACTCGGCGGCGGGGCGCAAGTTTGCGAACCCCTGGCGTATCGCTTCGCCGGTCAACGACGCTATCCACAGGCGCAGGACCGGCCGGTCGCAACCCGCCAGCTCATAGAGGTAACGGAAGATCAGTTCCCCTTCGCGCCCGGCGTCGCAGGCATTGACGACCAGCGCGACGTCCCGGCGCCCCAGCAGTTCAACCACCCGATCCAGGTGAGCGCGGGTCCGGCTGACCGGGCGGAGGCGGAAAGTCTCCGGCAGGATGGGCAGACTCGCCAGGGCCCAGCGTCTCCAGGTTGAACGATAGTCTTCCGGTTCCGCCAGTTCCACCAGGTGGCCTATGGCCCAGGTGATCAGCACCGGTTCGCGGCTCAGCACCCCTTGCCCGGAAGCGAAACCCCCCAGGGCCCGCGCCAAGTCCCGCGCAACCGATGGTTTCTCGGCCACCACGAGGACCTTCTGCCCCGACCCCAGGTCGGCGGCGAAGGGGAAAGCGCCTGCCTTCTCCGGCTCAGTCGCGCTCGGGATCTTGCGGGGTGTCCGCCGGCGAGGCGGGCTCGCCGCCATCGGCTTTCGCTCCCTCCCGGCCGTTGAAGAGGTCGCCGAAGACTTCCCCCAGGGTCACCCGCTCGGTCTGCTTCTGCTGGGCCATATACTTCCGTAAGGCGGCGCGTTCGATCTCCTGGTCCGCCTCTTTGCGGCTCAGGCTCAGTCGTTTCTGCGCCCGGTTCACCTTGAGGACCTTCACCCGCAGCCGGTCGCCCATGGCCACTACCTGGTCGGCCCGCTCCACGCGGCGGTCGGACAGCTCGGACAGGTGGACGAGCCCCTCGACTCCTTGTTCGAGCTGGACGAATGCTCCGAAGGAGGCGAGGCTGACGACGGACCCCTCGACAATCGACCCGACCGGGTACCGCTGCTCCACATCCTGCCAGGGGTCACCCTCAAGTTGTTTGAGTCCCAGGGAGATCCGTTTGCGTTCAGGGTCGAGGCGCAAGATCTTGCACTTGACTTCCTGGCCTTCCTGCACCACGTCCCGGGGATGGACTACCCGCTGCCAACTGAGTTCGGAGACGTGAAGGAGGCCGTCCACCCCGCCGATATCGACGAAGGCCCCGAAGTCCGTCAGCCGCTTCACGGTGCCCGGCACGATCTCGCCTTCGCGGAGCTTTCCCCAGACCTCCGCATCCCGCCTGGCCTGTTCTTCCTCCAGCACCGCCCGCGCTGACAGGATGACCCGCCGTTCCGCCCGATCCAGTTCGAGGAGCTTGAGCTGCAGGGTGCGGCCGACATACGGCTTGAGATCGCGAACGAAACTCAGGGCGACCTGGGACGACGGGATGAAGCCGCGCACGCCGACGTCGGTGACGAGTCCCCCCTTCACCTGGGCAGTCACCGGCGCCTCGATGATACCGCCCTGTTGAAAGGCGCTTTCAAGGCGTTGCCAGGCAAGCTCGACGTCGGCCAGCCGTTTGGACAGGTGCAGGGTGCCGTCTTTCTCGTCGGTGCCCAGCACTACTACGGCGATCAGGTCGCCCACGTTTACGATGGACGACGGGTCGGCAATCGGTCGGCCGGCCAGTTCAGAGGAAGTGATGACGCCCTCCGACTTGCCCCCGACATCGATCAGCACATCCGTCCCATCGATCGCCATCACCCGGCCCTGGACGAACTGGCCCCGGTCGAACATCGGCACTGCTTCCGATCCTGATGGTTCATGCTCAGCGGCGGGCGGCTGGTCCGACTGTTCCCGCTCACCCGATGTCGCCTGAAGCTCACCCGCTTCCTTGCCTGCCTGGTTCTCCGCCGCTTCCTCGATCTGCCTCATCCTGCCCAATACCTCCTCGATCGCCCAATCCGGAGTGGACGCACCAGCCGTCACCCCGACCCGGTCCACACCATCCAGCCAGCGCGGATCCAGATCGGACGCGGTCTCGATGGCATGAGCGGGCACCCCTGTCTCGCGAACCACCTCGACCAGCCTTCGCGTGTTCGCACTATCCCGGCCACCTACCACGAGTACCAGATCGACCTTCTTCGCCAATTCCCCTGCTTCCTGCTGGCGACGCCGGGTGATCGGGCACAGCGTGTCCTCCACCTTCACTTCCCTGCCTGCCTCCCCCAGCCGTCGAGCCACCCCTTCCACGACTTCCGAGCGCTGGGTGGTCTGAGCGACGATGCCCACCGGACCCGTGCCGGGGACCTGGGGCACCTCCGACTCGTCTCGCACCACCACTGCTCGGCCGCCGGTCCACGCAGCGATCGCCACTACCTCGGCGTGTCCCCGGTCCCCCACCAGGACTACCTGATACCCTGCCTCGTCGAGGCGGCGCGCCGCCGCCTGCGCCCGGGCCACGAGGGGACAGGTGGCATCGATGACCTTCACCCCGAGACGGCCCATGCCGCTGCCCGTATCCGGTGGGCTGCCGTGCGATGGCAGTACCAGCGTGCCGCTTTCGGCCTCGCCCGGCTCACGGATCATCCGGACTCCCCTGGTCTCGAGCGACCTTATGACCTGGTGGTTGTGAATCAGGGAACCAAGGACCTGGACCGGCCAGGGGCCTTCGTTCAGGGTGCGTTCCACCGTCTCCACCGCCTGGCGGACGCCAAGACAGAAGCCGATATCCTGGGCTATCACCACTTTCATCCGGCCGCCTCCCCATCCTCCATCAACCGGCGGATATGGTCCATGACCTGCATGCTCTGATCGGCGAGCCAGGCGGAACCCGGGCGGCCTTCGGGCGGCGGGGCCAGGTGGAAGGGGCGCCCGAATTTCACCGTCAAGGCCGAACCCAGCCGGTAGTCGCCGATGATCGCGGCCGGGACCAGCACCGCTCCCGATTTCACCGCCAACAACGCTGCACCCGGCTCGGCTCGCCCCAGCCTGCCATCACGACTGCGCGAGCCCTCGGGGAACATGCCCAGCAGTTTGCCGTCGGCGAGGAGCTGGAAACCATGCCGGAGTGCCGCCCGGTCGGGCTCGCCCCGGCGAACGGGAAAGGCGCCCACCATCGGCAACAGCCAGTTGAGGGGCGGAAAGCGGAACAACTCCGACTTCGCCATGAAGTAGACCTGGCGCGGGCAGGCAAGACCCAGCGCGACGGGGTCTGCCCAGGTGCGATGGTTGGCGCAGATGAGGCCGGGACCGCTGGCCGGGACGTGTTCCACTCCCAGGTAGCGCCATCGAAAGATAAACGGCCATACTGTGCGAAAGAGCAGCAGACAGAAGCGGTACAGCAACCTATCCGTCCCCTTCCCGAACCGGTGCGCCGCACAGGTCCAGCAACTCATCCACCACTTGCTCCACCGACTTCCCCGAGGTGTCGACGATGATCGCGTCCGCGGCCGCCACCAGCGGGTCGACGGCTCGCTCCTGGTCCAGCCGATCCCGATAGGCCATGTCGCGCTCCAACTCGGTCAAGCAGACCCATGACCCCCGCTGCTCGAACTCGCGCTTACGGCGCTCGGCCCGCTCGCGGGGGGAGGCGGTCAGGAAGAATTTGGGGCTGGCTCCGGGAAGCACGACCGTCCCCACATCCCGCCCTTCCATCACCACGCCTCCCCCGGCGGCAAGCGCCCGCTGCATGGCGACCAGATGCCGCCGGACCTCGGGAATCCCGGCAACCCGGGATACCGCCCGGTCAACTTCCCTGGTCCGGATGGCCGAGGTGACATCTTCGCCGTCGAGCGAGATCCGGTGGTCGCTCCCCAGGCTGAGGATCGTCCCTTGCGCCAGATTCTCGAGGGCCGCTGCATCGTCCAGGGCTACCCCGGTCCGCAGGGCCTTGAGCGCCAAAGCGCGGTACATGGCCCCGGTGTCCCAATAGCGGTAGCCCAGGCGTTCG
>DOZU01000115.1 GCA_003517845.1 Clostridiales bacterium
ATGCGAGAACCAGGCGCTCTGCCACCCGCAGCCGCGCCGAGCGCGAACGGGGGTTGGCCGCGAGTTCGGCGGGAGACGGGGCAAGGCTGGCGATGGGCCGCAGCTTGGCTCGACCGCCCCCGCACATGCAGGCGGGGACCGCCGGCGGGCACTCGCAGTCCCGCGCCAGGTCACGCACGGTCTCCTTGACGATTCGGTCTTCCAGGGAGTGAAAGGAGATCACTCCGATGCGCCCGCCTGGCAGGATCACATCGATCGCGGCCTCCAGTGCCGGCCGGATGCGCTCGAGTTCCCGGTTGACCGCGATCCGCAAAGCCTGAAAGGTCCGGCGGGCGGGATGCCCGGAGTGGCGACGCGCAGCCGGCGGGATCGACTCCCGGATGATTTCGGCCAACTCGAGCGTGCGGGCCAGCGGCCGGGCGGCGGCAATGGCCCGCGCGATGCGTTTGGCCCAGCGCTCCTCGCCGTAGTCGCGGATTATCCGGACCAGTTCGTCGACCGGAGTATGATTCACCAGATCCGCGGCCGTGGCGGCTTGCCCGGGATCCATCCGCATATCGAGCGGTCCGTCTTCCCGGTAGCTGAAGCCTCTGGCCGGCGTGTCCAGTTGGTGAGACGAGGCACCCAGGTCGAACAGCACGCCGTCCACCCGGTCGATGCCCGCCCGGTTGAGTACCTCGCGCAGGTTGCCGAAATCGGCATGGAATATCCGGCCACCCCAGGGTGCCAGCCGGGCCGCGGCCGCCTGTACGGCGTCGGGGTCGCGGTCAATGCCGACAACCTCGCCTCCCGGCTGCGCCAGCCGGGCGATGGCCTCCAGATGGCCGCCCCCTCCCACGGTACAGTCAAGGTACTTGCCACCCGGTCTGACCCGCAGGCAGGCCAGCACTTCCTCGAGCATTACCGGTCGATGGTCATAGGTCACGGCCGCCACCTCTCCGGGCCGACGCTCGATAACTTGACAAAAAGAGCGCGGTCGCAGCCGGGTTCACCACCTGCATCGGACGATGGCGGCGACCGCGCGTCGGGGAGCCTGCTGCTAGATCACACCGAGTTGTTCGGCCAGCTTCTCGTAGTTGCCCGATCGCGCGCGCGCATGCTCCTCCCACCGGGTCTGGGGCCAGATCTCCACCCGCTCGGACACCCCGATGATCATCACGTCGCGTTCAATGCCGACCATCTGGCGCAGTTCCGGCGGAATGAGGACGCGCCCCTGGCGATCCACCTCGGCATCCGATGCGTTCGCGAAGAACTCCCGCTTGAAATCTCGCGCGTCGGCTCGCCCCAGCGGCAGACCCGCCAGTTTGCTCTCAAGCTCCTGCCAGGCCGGGCGGGGGTAGAGGAAGATGCAGCCATCAAGACCGCGGGTGAGGACGGAGTCATCCCCCAAGATCTCGCGGAAGCGCGCGGGTACGGTAACCCGTCCCTTGTCGTCGACGCTGTGGCGGTACGTGCCCTTGAACACCCGGCCGCCCCCCCACTTGGCCCCACTTCGCCCCATATAGGTACCCCCATTCTACATCCGGCTTCGGGGGGAAAGCAATAGTGAGGAGCGGAATTTTCTTGTGGAAGTTCGCCGGCGCGGGAGCGGGCGAGCACCGAGACCCGGACTAAAACGAGCCCCGGTCAACCGGGAGTTGGCCGGGGCCTCTATCGCCTCAGCAGTGAGGAAGCCCTCCGGTCAGCTATAACTGACTGCCAGGGGGCGCGGCAGCAAGTGCCGAATCGGCTCGCCGCACCGGGGACACTTGAACCCGGGAGACATCCCGGGTTCATCGGTCAACCATCGCTCGGCCTCTCCCTCGACCAGTCGCGTCCCCTGGGTCCCACAAGCCAAGCAGAGGAACTCCACGACCTTGCTGCGATCCTCCATAGCGATCAGGCCTCCCCCATCGCTCGGGCTTCAAGGGCCGTCATTTTATCTATTCTCGCCCGGGGCCGGTTTGACCTGTCGGTCCGCCAGATTTTTCTCGCGCTCGATCATCGGTTGAGGTCCGGGGGGTAGTCGATGTTCACCGGACCGCCCACCTCAAACCTGGACAGGTCGTCGAGGAAGGAGAACGGATACGGCTCATCGGGTCGGTGGTACACGAGGCGCAGGGCTATCTCCCTGACCACCAGACCGGCGCCGGACTCGGACGGCCCCAAGCGGACGACCAGGCTGTAGCTCACGAACACCCCTTCCTCCCATTCGCCCCTTCGTCCGAGTTGGGCATCGAGTTCGGGCAAGCGAACCCCGAGCAGGTCGGGGGCCAATCGAAACGCGGAACCCGCCCGGGCGAGTTCCGCCAGGTTGCCCCAGCGCCCCACGTCAAGGAGGTCCTGCCGGAGTTCGTCCTGACCGGGCACGCTCGCGAGGTCGTCTCCCCCGACCTCCACCCAGGTTCCCTCCTGACCGGCAACCTCCTCGCGGATCCAGACGCGGTCGCCATCCCGATAACCTTCAACGGTGACCGCCTCATCGCCACGCAGGTAGTAGGTTTGGTGGGGTCTGCGGTGGCGCCCGGCGAAGACGGTCGCGCCTCCCCCCACGGGCGCGGGCGTGTTCACGGGAAGCCAGGTCCAAGATGCGCTGGGTCCTGCCTCCCGCTCGAGGGTCAGCGTATCCGCGGCCAGGGTGCGCGCCACCGCATCTCGCAGTTCAGCGTCAGCCGGCGGGGCCGCCGCGAGGGAAAACGACATCCGATAGTCCTGCCCGAGCCTGAGTCCATCGGCGGACCGCGCCTCTCCGCCAAGGGTGACGGTATACTCCCCCTTCCGAGCATAACCGCTCACGAAGAACAAGAGCGAATCACCCTCATGGGTGAACACTCCGGGAAGCTCCGGGGCGAAGCGCAAATGCTGCGCGACCGATTCCCAGTCCATCGCCCGATCGAATCGCAGGGCGACGAAGACCACTCCCGGAGGGGGAAGACGCGGCTCCAGGTGATAGCTCACCACGCGGGGCGCCTGCCCTCCCGCTGGCGGCGGCTTGCCGGCCGGGCGCCGCCGGTCCTCCTCTTGGCCGGCCATGGCTCCCAACGCTGCCGCCATTGCGGTCGAGATCACGCCACGGGGACCCTTTAACTGCGGGTGTTCGATGGTCAAGGTGGCGCCGGCCGACAAGGTGAGCGTCACGGGGGGAGGGGTGACTCTGAAGAAGACCAGCCGGGCCACGGGCTCGCCGGGCTGGACAGGCTCGCCCAGCCGGGCCTCGCTATACAGGTCCAAGATCTCTGCCAGGTCGCCCAGATCCCCGGGGAACGCATATACTCGGGCTGGCAAGTCCTCGTTTCCGAGGTAGAGATGGGCTCGATTGACTTCGCGCCACTCGAGCCGCGGCAGCAGGGGTGGTGCCCTGCGGCAGCCACTCGCCGCCGCGAGCGCGACGACGACCACCACCAGCACCCAACTCCATCGCCCGCGCATGGCCCGCGCCTCCCCGAGTCTCCTTCGCGGAGTGGCCCTTGTAGGGGCGGGTTCCGAACCCGCCCCTACCCCCCGCCTGTTCTCCGGGGTACAAGATTCGGTCCGCGCCGGTCCATCCCTGCCCGACCCTGGCGCCGGTGACGAATACGCGAATTCTTTTCCCGTCGGATCGAGTGCCGGCAGGAAGTCACCCCTCCGGGGACGTATAGTCCCGATGGCTGAGCACATAACTGTGCACAGTTGGAGGAGGAGGCGGACCCTTGACTGACACGGCAGCGGCCATCCGGCAGGACGAACGCACCCTGGCCGACTTCTTTGCCTTGCCCGATCCGGATATTTTCGCCAAGACCCGCCCGTTTTACCGGTTCTGCGAGGGAGTCCGGGAGCGCGGGCACTACCTGTACCGTCGCACCCTGATGGGGCCGAGCGCCAATCGCGTGACGGTCTGGGACGACGAGCGGGGATCCGAGCGCTCGATGGTGATGATGGCCTCCAACAACTACCTGGGTCTGACCACCCACCCGCGGGTCGTGGAGGCCGGTCTGGACGCCCAGCGCCGATACGGGGCCGGATCGGGGAGTGTGTCGCTGCTGGCCGGCACCCTCGACCTGCACCGGCAACTTGAGGCACGCCTGGCGGCTTTCAAAGGCTGCGAGGACGCGCTGATTTTCCCCGCCGGCTACTCGGCGAATGTGGGCTGCGTGATGGGCCTGGCCCGGGAAGGCGACCTGGTGGTCAACGACATCCTGAACCACGCCAGCATCATCGATGGCTGCCGCCTCTCCGGCGCCGCCATCAAGGCCTTCCCTCACTGCTCCGTCGAAGCCCTTGACAAACTGCTGGCACGCACGGCCGGGAGCCACGCCGGCCGCCTGGTGATCGTCGACGGCGTGTTCAGCATGGACGGCGACATCGCTCCCCTGCCCCGCCTGCTTGAAGTCTGCCGCAACCACGGCGCGCGTCTCATGGTCGATGAAGCCCATGCCACCGGCGTAATCGGTCCGGGAGGAAGGGGCACGCCTGCCCATCACGGCGTAGAGGGTCAGGTGGACCTGGTGGTGGGGACGCTCTCCAAGGCCCTGGGCGGAGTCGGCGGGTTCGTCGCATCGACGCGCGAAGTCGTCCATTACCTCCGCTTCTATGCCCGCTCCTACATGTTCTCGACCGCTCTGCCTCCGGCCGTGGCCGGCTCGGTGCTGGCCGCGCTGGACGTGCTGGACGATGAGCCCGGACTATTGCGGCAGCTCTGGGATAACATCCGCTACCTGCAGGCTGGACTTCGAGGTCTGGGTTTCAATCTCGGCAACCAGGAAACCGCCATCTTCCCCCTGATCATCGGGGATGACGTACGGGTCAAGGAGATGGGCCGCCTGCTCCATGAGGCGGGCATCTACGCCAACCCGGTATTCTACCCGGCGGTGTCCCGCCGCCTATCCCGGATCCGCCTGTCGCTCATGGCCACTCACACCCGGGAGGACCTCGACCTGACGCTGAGCGCCTGCGAGGAAGCGGGGCGCAAGCTGAGAATTATCTAGCACGCTTCATGGCAGCTTGCTGGCCATTTCTCCGGTAGGGGCGGGTTCAGAACCCGCCCCTACCCCCAATGGGAGCGCGGCCTGTCCCACCACGAAAGTGGGGGTTGCCGCCACGCCGCTGTCTTCACGCCCGTGGAGCCCCGAGGGGCATGGGTCGCGGGGCATGGTATAATCCAGCAGAGACACCGGTGGAGGGACCGAGTGATGGCAAGCGGGGAGACCGCGGGGCGCCTGTTCAGGCCAGCCTTCGCCGCACTATGCGAAACCCACGGCGTGAAGCTTGCCGTCCTCTTCGGATCGCTGGTTACGGGCAGGGCGTCGCGCAGCAGCGATATAGACCTGGGCGTGCTCCTGGACACGAAGAACATGGTCGGAGCGGCGGGGTCCGACGGGCGGCATCTCGGCTTCTCGCAAGCCTCATGCACTTTGTCGGTACATCAGACATTGACCTCGTCATCCTGAACCGCGCGGACTCGCTGTTGCGCTTTGAAGTCGCGCGCACCGGCAGATCTGTCTACGAGTCGGCGCCCGGGGTATTCGCCGAGTTCTGTTCCCTCGCCCTGCGGCAGCATCAGGATTCGCGGGTCTTGTATCGCGCAATGGACAGGTATCTAGAACGTGCGTTGAGGAAGGTGCCAGAGGGTGGTTAATCCCCTGATTGTCAAACGCAAACCGATCAGATTGATGGGGTATCTGGAAGAGCTGGAATCGCTGAGCCATGTCACCCTGGATGAATACTTGGCCGACCCCCGCCAACGAAGAGCTGTCGAGCGACTCATTCAGCTGGTCGTCGATAAGGCTGTGGACATCAACACCCACCTCATCGTCGATGCCGGTCGCCCGGCACCGAATGATGCTTACAGCTCGTTCTTCGAAGCGGAACGGGCAACGGTTCTGCCCCGCGACTTGGCGGAAGCGATTTCACCGTCTACGGGAGAGCGGAACATCATCGTCCACGAGTACGAGAGCACAGATGACGCGATTGTGCATGGGAGCATCGGACAGACCTTGGACCTCTACCGAAGGTATGTGGCCGCAGCGCTCGGGTACCTCGAGCGGCAGCCAAAGTAGTCTGCCCCTGCTCGCCCCTTCAGCTGAATTCTGTCTCCACAACCCGCCGAAGTCCTGCGACTACGGCCTCGGCGAGGCGACGTCCTATCTCCGCGCTCGCCCCGGCCGGGTCTGCGTAGCAGCCGGACGCCGGCCTACTGCGTTCGGGCCATGGAAGGACGCGGTAGGGAAATCGGTCGTAGTCGCTCGGGCCCACCGGGGCTTCGCGTACGAGTTCAGGCCGCAGGTAGAGCATCAGCGATGTCTCCGTCAATGCGGCATGTTCTGCCTCCCAGCCCGGCCACTTTGACCCGAAGACCTCGTCGATGAGTCGGTCCGGCACAAACTCCCACCAATTCGCGAAGACCACCTTGCCCGGGGACCCGTCGGGATGCTCGCGTCTGCATTCGTCGAGGGCCAGCTCCGCGCCTTCCATGATGAACGCGACGCTCTCCATGTGGCCGTTGACGAACAGCACGTTGCGGAACCCTTGTCGGAATACGTCGGCGAGTATGTCGCGGGTCATGCCCAGGAGGGTTGCACCGTTCAGATTGATGGTCCCAGGATAGGCGCTGTTCAGTTTGGCGTAGGTGTATGTGATAGGGGGTGCGGCAATGAGCTTGCGCTGCGGCATGCTAGCCTGCAAGAGCCCGACGAACCCCTGCGAGGTCAGAGTGTCGGTGGCGACGGGAAGGCGCGGCCCGTGTTGTTCAATTGAGCCTGAGGCGAAGACGAGTATGCCGTCACGAAGGCCGGCGATCTCGGGCCATGTCAGGTATTCCCAGGATAACTGGGGCATCATTGGGCTCTCCTCTCGAGATCAGTTCCACCGGAAGGCATGCGTACTCACGAGTGGCGGTGTCAACATACAGCATGCGGCTCCCGCCGCCGCCTGCCGCTGCCCTCTCGCCGTTCCTTGCCCTGGCTGGTCGTGCTCGGCATCACCCTGCCCCTTGTAACCTGGACCTATTACCTGGCAATCTGGCTCGCCGGCGTGGCG
>DOZU01000116.1 GCA_003517845.1 Clostridiales bacterium
CGTCCCGGCGCGGCGTTGATGGCCGTCGTGAAAGCCGATGGGTACGGCCACGGGGTGCTCGAGGTCGCCCGCACGGCGCAGGCCGCGGGGGCGGAGTGGCTGGGGGTAGCCATTCCCGAGGAAGGCCTCCAGCTTCGCAGGGCGGGCATCGGCGGCCCCATCCTCGTACTCGGCTGGACACCTCCCGCTCAGGCCGCTTCCGCCGTTCAGGCGGACCTGACGCTCACCGTCTCCAGCCTGGCGGCGGCTCGCGACCTGGCCTTCGCGGCTCGCGGGGCGGGGTTGGCGCGAGTGCATCTCAAGGTAGACACGGGGATGGGGCGCCTGGGCGTCCTCACGGGACGGGAGGGCCTGGCTGAGGCGGTGGCCATCTGCCGGCTGCCCGGCCTGAGGGTGGAAGGGGCCTTCACCCATTTCGCCGCCGCCGACGAACCCGACCGGACCTTCACCTTGCGCCAGCTCGAGCTGTTCCAGGACTTCCTGGCGCGATTGGAGGAGCATCAGGTGACCTTTGCCCTGCGCCATGCGGCCAACACCGCCGCCCTGATCGACTTGCCCGAAAGCCACCTGGATCTGGTGCGCCCCGGGCTCGGCCTATACGGCTACTTGCCCTCGCGGCACCTCAGGCCTCCGCCCGGCCTGCGTCCGGCCCTGACCTGGCGGACCCAGGTTTCACACGTCAAGATCCTGCCGGCGGGGTCGCCGGTGGGATACGGCCGCACTTACCAGACGGTCCGGCCGACCATCATCGCTACTCTGCCGGTGGGGTACGCTGACGGCTACCCCCGCAGTCTGTCAAGTGCCGCCGACGTGCTGCTGCATTCCCGGCGGTGCCGGGTTGCCGGGCGGGTATGCATGGATCAGTTGATGGTAGAAGTACCGGACGGCCTTGACATCCGGGTGGGCGATGAGGTCATACTCCTGGGCCAGCAGGGAGGCGACAGCATCGATGCCGACGAATTGGCGGGAAGAGCGGGGACCATCGCCCACGAGATCCTGACCGGCATCGGTCCTCGGGTTCCTCGAGTCCATCTTCATGGGTGGGAGGGAGCGGACATTGGCCGAGAAGCGACGCCGACTTGAACTGGGTTTCTTGCCCACGCCGCTGCAGGAGGCGCCCCGGCTGGCGCGGGCGCTGGGGGGCCCGTGCCTTCTCGTGAAGCGGGATGATCAGACGGGCCTGGCGACCGGCGGCAACAAGGCCCGCAAGCTGGAGTATCTGCTGGCCGACGCCATGGACCAGAAGGCAACCGCCGTGGTGACGGTAGGCGATCTTCAGTCGAATCACTGCCGCATGACCGCTGCCGCTTGCCGCAAGCTGGGGATGGAACCATATCTCCTGTTGAACGGCACGCGTCCCGCGGTCCTGGAAGGAAACCTCCTGTTAGACGTAATCTTTGGCGCAACGCTGCATTTCGCTCCCCTCGACGATGCGGCGGCGGTGGACCGCGAGCTGGCAGGACTGTCCGCGCGCGCCGCGGCTGACGGACACCGCCCCTATGTGATCCCGATGGGCGGGTCCAACTCGCTGGGGGCGCTGGGCTATGTCGATGCCCTGCGCGAGCTGCTGGGCCAGTCCGCGCCGCGGGTGGACCACGTGTTCGTGGCCAGCGGTTCCGGCGGCACCCAAGCCGGACTGATCGCGGGCACGATGGAGGCGGCCCGGCCTCCCCTCATCCACGGCGTGAGCGTGTCCCGGACCCGCGACACGCTCGGGCCGCGGGTGAGCCAACTGGCGGCGGAGACCGCGGTCCTCCTGGGCCTGGCTCCTCCGCCCGCCGATCACGTACTGGTACATGACGGGTACATCGGCCCCGGCTATGCGATGATGACCGAGGCGTGCCGCGATGCCATAAGGCTGGTCGCTCGAACCGAGGGCATCCTCCTCGACCCGGTATATACCGGCAAAGCGATGGCCGGCCTGATAGACTTGATTCGCGGCGGCCGCTTCAACCGGGACGAGACCGTCGTATTCTGGCATACCGGCGGGGTACCCGCCTTGCAGGTGTACCGGGAGTGGTTCGCCGATGCATGACCGGCCGGCGCCGGCCGCTGGATTGACCCTGCGTGAACTCGGGTTCCCCACCGGCCGGCTGCCCACCGGTCCCGGCAACCGCTTGAGCGATGTGCCCGGGGTACGGGTCGGCCATGAGTCGATCGTGCGGGGGGATGGCCGCCTGTGCCGGGGGGAAGGCCCGGTCAGGACGGGAGTGACTGCCGTCTGGCCGCATGCCGGCGATCCCTTCCAGGAGAAAGTCAAGGCGGGGGTCCATGTCATCAACGGTTTCGGGAAGACGGCCGGCCTGAGCCAGGTGGTTGAGTTGGGCAGTCTCGAGACACCCATCTTACTGACCAATACCCTGAACGTGGGCTTGGTGGCCGACGCGATAGTGGAAGCGATGATCCGGGCCAACCAGGAAATCGGTGTGACTACGGGCACCGTGAACCCCGTGGTTGGAGAGTGTAGCGATGCCTGGCTGAATGACATCCAGGGACGCCATGTGAGGGCCGAGCATGTGGCTGTTGCCTTGCGCGAGGCCGGTCCGGGCGGTCCCGCCGGCGGTTCGGTGGGTGCCGGTACGGGCATGGTGGCCTTCGGCTACAAAGCGGGTATCGGCCAGGCGTCGCGGGAGTGGGACGCCGGGGGACTGGTCGTGCGCTTGGGCGCACTCGTCCTGGCCAATTTCGGAGCCCGCGGCGATCTAGTCATCCTCGGCGTACCCGTCGGCCGGCTTGCGCCGCCGGGCAGCGAGGTGCCGCCGCCGGCCGCGATCATCGGTGGCTCGGCCATAATCGTGCTGGCCACCGACGCTCCCCTGGACTCGCGGCAACTGGCCCGGCTGGCCCGCCGGGCGGTCGTGGGCCTGGCCCGGACGGGATCCCACGTGGCCCACGGCAGCGGAGACTTCGTCATCGCGTTCTCCACCGCCAACCGGGAGCCCCACCGGGCCGCGCCGCCGGTAGTGTCGGAACACAGGCTCCTCGACCACTCTCCCGCGTTCGACCAGCTCTTGCGAGGGGTGGGGGAGGCGACCGAGGAAGCCGTATATAATGCGCTGTTCCTGGCGGGACCGATGACCGGCCGGGACGGCCATCACGCGCCCGCCTTGTCCGCCGAACCGGTTGGGGGTCTCTTGGCAGCATCGAGGAGGGTATTGGGGTGACCGGGCAGGCACCGGTGGTCGTGGAAGTGATCCGGGGCGGT
>DOZU01000157.1 GCA_003517845.1 Clostridiales bacterium
GTCATGGACGAGGACACGTGCATGGTCGACATCGCCCGCTACTTCATGGAGTTCTGCAAGAAGGAGTCGTGCGGCCAGTGCTCGTTGTGCCGCCTGGGAACGGTGCAAATGCTGTCTACCTTGACCGCGATCACCGAGGGGCGGGGCACGGTTCGCGATATCGACCTGCTGCTCGAACTCAGCGAGGCGGTGGCCGCAGGCTCGATATGCGGGCTGGGCCAGTCCGCCCCCAATCCCGTGCTCAGCACCATCCGCTATTTCCGGGAGGAGTACGAGGCCCACATCCATGAGCGGACGTGCCCGGCGCGCGTATGCAAGGCTCTGATCTCCTACTACATCTCGCCGGAACGGTGCGTGGGGTGCGGGCTATGCGGCAAGGAGTGCCCGGTGGACGCCATCCGCGGCGACCGCCGCCAGGTTCACGTCATCGACCAGGACCGGTGCACCCGGTGTGGCGTGTGCGTGAACGCCTGCCCGGAGCGATTTGCGGCCGTGGATCGACTGCCGGGGCGGGCCCCTGCCGGCCGGTAATCCATATGAGGGAGAGGAATGTCCGTGACGATGGTTAACCTGACCATAGATGGTTCCCCGGTGCAGGTCCCCGAGAAGACGACGATCCTCGAGGCGGCGCTGGCCAACGGCATGTACATCCCGCATCTTTGCCATCACCCGGACCTGAAGCCTGCCGGCATCTGCCGCGTGTGCATGGTGGAAGTCGGGGGCCAGCTCCTGGTGTCGTGCCGCGCTGCGGTCGCCCCGGGGATGCAGGTCAAGACAACCAGCCCGGCCGTGGACAAGGTGCGGCGGGCGGCGGTGGAACTCCTGGTCGCCGACCATGATGCCGACTGCCTGGCCTGTGCCAAGGCTGACAGCTGCAAGCTGCTCGAGGTGTCCCGCTACATCGGCATTGAGCCCGACCGCTACGAGATGTTGCGCGCCCACCGGCTGCGCAAGGAAGTGGACGAGTCCCACCCGTTCATCCGCCGCGACTACAACAAGTGTGTGCTATGCGGCATCTGCGTGCGCACTTGCGACGAGGTTCAAGGCGTGGCGGCCATCGACTTCGCGTTCCGCGGCTACGCCACCCGGGTGGCGGCGGTGGGCGACCGGCCGCTGCAGGAGTCGGTGTGCGAGTCGTGCGGCGAGTGCGTCGTCCGCTGTCCGACCGGCGCCCTCTTGCCCATCGGCTTCGAGAAACCGGCCCGGGAAGTCGCCACCGTCTGCCCTTACTGCGGCACGGGATGTGGCCTGATCCTGGGCACGCGCGGCGGCAAGATCGTGAGCGCCCGGGGGGTACCCGATCACACGACAAGCCAGGGGCGGCTGTGCGTGAAAGGCCGCTTCGGCTGGAGCTTCGTGAACCACCCTGAGCGGTTGACTACACCCCTGGTGCGCAAGGACGGCCGGTTGGTCGAAAGCAGTTGGGACGAGGCCCTGGACCTGATCACCGATCGCTTCGCCCGCTATCGCGGCCGCCAGGCCGGGGTTTTCGGCAGCCCCAAGACCACCAACGAGGAGATATATCTGACCTCCAAGTTCGCCCGGGTGGTCATGGGCACGAACAACGTGGCCCAGGTGGCACATCTGTGTCATGCCAACACGGTACGGGGGCTGATCCCCGTCACGGGCAGCGGGGCCATGACCGTGCCCATCTGGCAGATCAAGGACGCCGCCTGCCACCTGGTGATCGGCTGTAACCCCACCGAGGCCCATCCCATCGTCGGGCTGGAGGTCCGCCAGGCGGTGCGCCGCGGGACGAAGCTGATCATCGCCAACCCCTACGAGATTGACCTGTGCCGCCTGCCCCACCTGCGGCTGCCCTTGCGTCCGGGCACTGATGTCGCCCTGCTCATGGGCATGGCCAAGGTCATCCTGGAAGAAGGGCTGCTGGATCGGGACTTCATCGCCGAGCGGACCACCAACTTCGAGGCCTACGCCGAGTCCTTGCGGGGCTTCAGTCTGGAAGAGGCGGCCGCGATCACCGGCGTCTCCGCGGAACTCATCCGCGAGGCGGCGCGGCTGTACGCCACGACCAAGCCCGCGCTCATCTTCTGGTCGATGGGCATCACCCAGCACAGCCACGGCCACGACAACGTGTGGGCGCTGGCCCACCTGGCGATGATGACCGGCAACTACGGCAAGCCCGGGGCGGGGGTCGCGCCCCTGCGCGGCCACAACAACGTCCAGGGCGCAACTGACCTCGGCATAACCCCGCCCTGGTATCCGGGATATCAGTTCTGTCCGGGCTACGAGCTGTTCCCGCGGTACGACAAGTTCAAGTCCAGCAAGGAGAAGTTCGAGAAAGGCTGGGGTTACGAGCTGCCCGACTTCCCCGGCCTGTCCACGGTGAAGCAGTTCCACCCCAGAGCCAAGGGCTGGGGCCCCCAGGAGATGTGGGACCTCGAACGCCAGATCAAACTCTGGTACATCATCGGGGCCGATCTGGTCAATGCGGTAGCCCAGGCCGAGGGGGTGAAGCAAGCGCTCCAGCAGGCCGAATTCGTGGTGGTCCAGGACATATTCCTCACCGACACCGCCCGCGAGGCGGACGTGGTGTTGCCCGCCGCCTGCTTCGCCGAGAAGGATGGCACCTTCACCGCCACCGACCGGCGGGTGCAGCTCATCCGCAAGGCGGTGGAACCGCCCGGCCAGGCCCGGCCGGACTGGCAGATCATCTGCGAGATCGCGCGGCGGCTTGGCTACCGCGGTTTCGACTTCGCGAGCCCGGCGGCGGTCATGGACGAGATCGCATCGCTCGTGCCCGCCTACGCCGGTATCAGCCATGCCCGGCTGCAAGAGGAGGAACTCCGCTGGCCGGTGGCCTCGGCCGAGCACCCCGGCACGCCGGTACTGCACGTAGGAGAGTTCATCCGCCTGGGCAAGGCGGAGTTCTGGCCGCTCGCCTATACCCCGTCGCCCGAACTGCCCGATGCGGACTACCCGCTGGTGATGACCACGGGTCGCGATCTGCACCATTTCCACCACGTGATGACCCGGCGGGTCAAGGGCCTCAATGACCTGTGTCCGGAGGACTACGTGGAGTTGCACGCGCAGGACGCGGCTGCGCTCGGCATCGCCGACGGCGACCAGGTGAAGGTCTCGTCCCGGAGGGCGAGCCTGGTCACCCGGGCCCGGGTGAGCGAACGGCCGGTGCCAGGCGTGGTGTTCAAGCCGATTCACTTCGGTGAGAAGCCCACCAACGCCCTGACTTCGGCCGAGCACATCGACGCCGTGGGCACCACGCCCAACACCAAGGTGTGCCCGGTACGGGTGGAGAGAGTGCAGGTTTCCGCATGAGCGCGCCGGCCGATCGCTATCCTCCCCGAGGCACGTGCCGGGCGGCGGCAAGGGTGAGCTGGCCATGACGCCGGTCTCCCCCGGGAGTGCCGGGCTCACGGTCCTGTCGCGGCGATGGGTCTTATTCGTGGCCGGGTGGTTTCTCAGTTTCGTCGCCGGCTCGGTCAACGGGGTGACCACCGTGGCGCTCGTATTCGAGCGGACCACGCATATATCCGGCCGGGTGAATGACTTGCTGCGCGATCTCGCCTTCGACCTGCCCGAGGGACTGCTGGTGGCCTGCATCATATACAGCTTCGTAGCCGGGGCGGCCGCCGCCGGCTGGCTGGTGCCGCGCGTGGGGCCTGCCCGGACTTTGCTGGTGACCGCCGTACCGCTGGCGCTGGGGGCGGCGCTGGTCTGGGCGGGCGGCGCCTCGGGGGCCAAGGAAGTGTATACGGGCATGCGCTACGCGGTGGCGGCCGTGCTATCGTTCGCCGCCGGGCTTCAGAACAGCACCACATCCCAGGTCAAGCTCGGCCGGACCACCCACGTCACCGGCGACTTGACGGACATGGGCATCGCCATCGCGGCGGCCGACTGGGCGCGAGCGGCTTTCCTGTTCACCAAGCACGCGGGGTTCGCGGCGGGAGGCGTGGCCGGGTTCGTGGGGATTCGCTACGTGACCCCCGCGACCGTGCTGCTGGCGTGCGTCATAGCCATTACCGGGACTGCCCTGGCCTTGCTGATCCTCGACCGGCGCCTGGGATCCAAGCCAGGGCGGACTGACGCACTCCAGGTGGCGGGTTCCTGCTAGAAGAAGGGGTCCATGAAGACCCTGGCCGCCCGGGGATCGAGCGCCTTATCGACCAGCGCGGCGCCGGCGGCCAGGTGGGACAGGCGGTCGGCGAAGGTGGGTTTGTCTTTGCGATAGATGACGCCGATGGGTATTCCCCCGTCGTCCCCCTCTAGTGACTGGGCGAAGGCCGCAAGGCGGTCGGCAGGGTCGTGCTCGCCGCCGAGCGGCCTCACGCGTTCCTTGTACCACTGCAGGGTGTTGACCTTGTTGTACACCGGGCAGGGCTGCAGGATATCGACCAGGGCGTAGCCCCGGTAGTCGATGGCCGCCTTCATCAGTTCGATCAGGTGCTCGCGCTCCCCCGTGAACCCCCGGGCCACGAAACCCGCGTCCTGGCTGATGGCGAGGGCCAGGGGGTTGAGCGGATCGGAGCGGACTCCGCCCGCCTGGCCAGGCGTTGAGCGACCCAGATCCATGGTGGGTGACGCCTGGCCCTTGGTCAGGCCGTACACGCCATTATTGTGCACGAAGTGCGCGATGTCCACGTTGCGGCGGATGGCGTGGAGGAAGTGGTTGCCGCCCTCGCCGTAGGAATCGCCGTCGCCGGTGCTGACGATCACCGCCAGCGCGGGGTTGACGATCTTGGCGGCGCAGGCGGCGGGCAGCGACCTGCCGTGCAGGCCGTTGAAACAGTTGACCTTGATGTAATGGGGAAGCTTGGCCGCCTGGCCGATTCCCGAGCAGATGAGCACCTCGTGCGGCTGCTTGTCCAGCCGGTGCAGCGCCTCTTTCAGGCAGGCCAGGAGCACGTAGTTGCCGCATCCCGGGCACCAGGCCCGCTCTTCCTGAACGTCAAAGCGCCGCGGCGACGTCATCTATAGCACCTCCTCGCGCGACCAGACGATGATGTCGTCGGCGGTGAAGGGTCGCCCGTCATACTTGAGCAGGCTGCGGTCACAGGCAATGCGGGTCTCCTGGCGGAGGAGGCGGGCCAACTGGCCGGAGTGATTCTGTTCGACGTTCACCAGCAACTTGCCCGGCGCCTTCTCCTGTAGTCTGCCGGTGGGCAAGGGCCACAGGTCGCCGAAGACCAGCGCCCCCACACGGTGTCCTTCCCCGTTGAGCGCTTCCACCGCCTCGCGCAGCGGCCCGTAGGTTGAGCCCCAGGCGACGAACAACACCGGCCCGTCTTCCCCCAGGAACTCGGGTTCTTCCACTTCCCGGCTGAGCATGGCCTGCTTACCCATGCGCTTGTTTACCATGGCCGTGCGCACGTCCGCCGCTTCGGTGATGTTGCCGCGGGGCGTGTGCTCGTCGCTGCACAGCATCACCACCTGGCCGGGCACCTTGCCCGGCAGCAGGCGGGGAGAGACGCCGCTCCCGGTGAGGCCGTAGCGGAGGTATTCCCCGTCGGGTCCGACTGCGACAGGGTCGAGCAGTTGTCGATCGATGGACAGGCTCCCGAAGTCCAGCGGCGGCAGCGACTGGACGTAGTCCGCCAGGAACTGGTCGCCCAGCAGGATCGCCGGCAACTGGTACTTCTCCGCCAGGTTGAAGGCGCGGGCCGCCTGGCGGAAGGCGTCGGCCGGGGTGCGCAAGGCGGTCACGAGCCGGGGGAATTCGCCATGCCCGGCGGTGAGGGCGAAAGCGAGATCGCCCTGCTCGGTGCGGGTGGGAAAGCCGGTAGCCGGACCGGGCCGCTGCATCAGGGCGATGACCAGCGGCGTCTCGGTCATGCCGGCCAGGCTCAGCCCCTCCACCATCAGCGAGAACCCGCCTCCCGAGGTGGCGCACAGGGCGCGCGCCCCGGCGTAGGCGGCGCCAAGGGCCATGTTGATGGCTGCGATCTCGTCCTCGGCTTGCTCCACTACGATTCCCGCCTCGCCCTGCCGGTCGGAGAGGAAGGTCATCAGCGGGGTCGCCGGCGTCATGGGATACCATGCGCTGAAGGTGCAGCCGGCGGCCAGCACGCCCAGACCCAGCGCCTCGGTGCCGGTGACCAGGATGCGGTCACGCTCGGGCCGCGGCCCCAGCGGGAGCGGGAAATGCCGCGTCACCCACTCCCAGGCCCCATGCAGCGCCTTGACGTTGACCGCCAGCGTCTCGCCGGCGAACCGTTCGGCCAGGATCCCCTCGACGATCGCCCGGTCCAGTCCGAAGGAGGCGCCCACGACGCCCAGTGCCAGGCTGCCGGCGACCCGAGGATCGCCCAGTTCGCGGGCGGTTCGTTCCAGCGGGAGGGACAGCAAGGCCGGGTCGGTGACCGCCAACCCGGCATCACTCAGGATCTTGCCGTTTTCGGCCAGGCGGTCGCGATGGAGTCGCACCGTCTCCTCGTTCAGGGCAACGATGGCGTCGAGACGCCGGCGAGGGCCATGCAGCGGCCGATCCGCTACCCGCACCTGGGCGAAGTTGTGGCCGCCGCGGATGCGCGACATGTAGTCCCGCACCCCGAATACCCAGAGGCCATGCCGGTGGAACGCCTTCTCGATCAGCGCGGCCAGGGTCTCCACTCCCTGGCCGGCCGCGCCTCCCACGAGGACGTTATAGTCGCTCATCCTCCCGCCACCTCCTCGCACCTCACGGCCGCCCGGGCGGCGGGCGCTTCGCGAGGCACTCTCTTCCTTGAAACCCTTACCGTTTCTCGCGGGTGCCTTCCGGCATCCCTTTCAGCACCGCGTCACGGTGGATATAGCCGCCGCGGTGCAGGATGGTATCTTTCAGTTGCGGGTCCATCGCCATGCTGGCAATGCAGGGGTAGCCATGCCAGGCTTGAGCGAGCACTTCGACCAGGTGCTCGTCGATGGGCTTGCCTTCCAGGTTGCGCGCCATGAAGTAAGCGCAGCCGCATGGCGAACTCCGCTTCACCTCCACCTTCTCGATCCGGCCGCCGCGAGTGGTCACCCGGACCTCGGGATAGCCGATCCGAAAGTGCCGTAAGAACTGGTTGATGGCGGGGGTAGCTGCGTCTTCGCCCAGGGCACAGAAGGGCTTGGGGAAGGCCGCCTCTATCCCCAGTTCCCGGGCTCGCCGTGCCGCCTGGTTCGCTACCCCCGGCCGGACCCAAGCCGGGTCCTCGACCGGGGCGATCAGCGCCTTCGCTCCCGCCCGGGCGGCCTGATCGACCAGCGCCAGGAGCAAGTCCTGGTGCAGGTTGATGGCCAGCACGGTGTGGACTCCGGCCAGGTTCGCATCGGCCGGCAGGTAACGCTCGGGGTCCTCGATCATCGACGGCAGCCGTTCCGGTTGCTGCCAGATGAAGGCCAGGCTGGAACTGAAGTCGAGATCGTGATCGGCCCGGCAGCTCGTGCACACCTCGCAACCGGTGCAGAAGCCGGGTTCATCCCTCAAGTGCCGCAGCACCTTCAGCCCGTAAGCTCCGCTGTACAGCAGCGCCACCTTCACGGTCACGGCGCGTCCCCCCGCCTTCTCAGTTAGCCCGTATCGGTTCCATTGATCGCGTCCACTCCTGGTCCGCTCGGCACCGCGAACTTCATCGTGGCAACAACGGTACAACTTCCCTCCACCCTCGCTCCGCTACAACCTGATACTTCTCCTGCGGGCCTGCCGTCGACAACTCGAACCATTTCCCGAACTCCTCGTGAATGACCCGTCGCACATCCTCTACAGAATGAACATCGTGGAGCCGCGGCAGGATCGTGCCAACCTCCGGCTCGTACTCGCCGGTATTGTCCTCGAAGTTGATGCCGATGGGATCCTCGTGGAATAAGATATCGCTCCGCCGCGTGTAGGCAGGGCCATAAACTCGTCTGAGTTCGGCCTCTATCCGGCGAATTGCGCGGCGCATTCCGTTCCCCTCCGTCACTCCGCTCTCCAGTCCGTCGAACTCGCGTGTAACCACTCCGTCCAATCGAAAGGTTCCGCGTTGGTCGCCGAGACACCTGCCGCATGGATTCCCCCTCACGGTTGCCTCACCTGGCGAACAACGTGAGCCGCGAGTCTTACCGTCGGGTTACGCCACGCGATGAGGTAACCAACCGGCCAACCCTCGTCATCAACTCGTCAAGCGACGTCGCCTGCGCATGACAACCACGCAGGGCCGGAACGGAGGCCACATAGTATCCCGCGGCGACCCGCTCGATGATCACGCTGAACTCCCGGGCCATCGGTCTCCCCCCGTTCGACGTCCGCTGCGCTACCGGACGAGACTCGTAGCTGTGCTTCTTGAGCTGGGGGGACCGTCTTCTCAGTTCGCGTGCCGTTTCCGGATGAGTTCGGGCAGGAAGCCGGGGATCTCGGCCGCCTCGCGCGGTCCCACCACGACCTGCCAACCCGGCAATTCATCCTCAATTTCGCCCTTCAGCCGCGCCACCAGGCCCGGAATCACCAGTTGGAGGTGGTCGACACGGGAGGCCACGTCGTGCTTGCGCACCATCTCCGCAATCGTCTCGGAGCCAAGCTTGCCCGCCGACCATGAGGCGAGCACGCACAGCCCACCGGTGTCCAATACCATCAGGTAAGCAGCTTGCCGGCTGTTCTCCACCTCGCCCGCGACCGCGTAGTAGGTCAGGGCGAAGTTGGTGGTCACCAGGATGCTGGCATCCCTTGCCGGCCGGTTGAACTCGTAGATCTTGCTCTCCACCGTGGGCGGCACCCGCGGGTCGGTGTAGATATCTTGGCGCAAGGTGAGGAAGGCCTGGAACCTGGCCGCGTCCACCTCGTCCAGGATGATTACCCCGGCATACTTCGGGATGGCCGCCGCCAGGACCACGGGCGAAGTGTTGCCGCAGGCACTGGGGAACACAACGGTGGGGTAGCCTAGCGGGCGGTGCTTCTTCACGAGGGCGGCCCGCCGGATCAGCGTCTGGTCCCGGACCAGGTCCGGCAGGCTCCCGGCATCCGTCGCCAATAGCAGGTCGGCAAAACCGGCCGACTCTACGCGCGCGGACAGGGCGGCGAGCGCCTCGACGCCGGGAGCGCGGACGCAAACTACCGTGTCGCGGGCCAGCCCCGGCAACACCCGGTCGGCGTTGGTGGCGGTGACGCATACCACGGGCTGGCGCGCCTTGCTCAGCTCGTAGGCGGCAAGCAGGATGCCGGGGTCCTCGGCCAGGAGGATGATGCCAGCGCCGGTCCGATCGAGCCCTTCCCGGACCAGCCGCAGGTACTCGTCGCGATTGCCGCTGGCACAGGCCAGGGCGGCGAGATCGAAACGTGAGACGCGGGCCAGCCGCTCAAACTGCCACTGGCTCAGGCACTCGAGCTTCGCGGCCCGTCGCTCGGCCGGCTCCGTGTCGCTGAGCAGCAAGCCCATACCGGGCGCTCGCAGGAAGGTCTTCTGGTGCCGGTGGAGCACTTCTTCCTCGCCGATCACCACCTGCCGGTCCCCCTGACCGATGGTGATCCGGCGGATTGGCGGTAGCATCGCCTCTTCCAGCTCGGCCCGGGTGGCCGGGTCGAGGTGGGGGCAGCGGTCAAGGCTCACCGCGCCGGAAGCGAGCTTCATGGCAAAGGCGAAGCAATTGGCCAAACCGCACTCCTTGCAGTTCTTCTTGCCGCCATCGGGGAGCCGCTTCTGAATGTCCGCGGCCTTGAGGGCCATCGGCTTCTCCTCCCGGATTCAGATTACAGCCGGCCCGCTCGCTGGCGGAACCCGACCAGATCCTCGACGTTTTGAACGTCCTTCTCGGTGGCGATGGCGGCGATGACGCCCGCCGGCGCTACCTCCTTGGCCACTTCCTTCAGCGAGGAGGTCAGCCATGCCACGCGGTTATAGCCCCCGTCACCTTTGAGGAACTTGGGCGACTTGAGGTACTGGACCCCCATCCCGAGGTAACCGGCGTTCTGCTTGCCACCGCTGGCCAGCCCGGCCAGCGAGGAGAAGGGCTCGCCGATCACGGTGGGCCCGACGAAGTCGCGGTTGACGATGCCGAAGCCATCGACCTCGGGGATGTAGAACACGATAGCCTCGAAGCAACCGCAGGAAGTGTGGGGGTTCTCGAGCGCGCTATGCAGGCTGAACACCGTGCTCTCCCCCATCGACCTGGCGGCCACGATCTCGTTGACCGCATCGTAGCTGACGTTTTGTTCGTCGATGAGCTGGCCCTTGGGCACCACGAACTGGGCCCCTTCCGGGTCGACCTTGGTGGCCGCCCGGCCGTCGAACCAGTTGATGGCACCGCACAGCGACACGCGCTCGGGGGTGATGATGCAGACATGGGTGGGCGCGAAGCTCTGGCAGAGGACGCAACCGTAGAACTCGTCAACGTCCTCCTCCTTCAAGCCGAGGACCTTCTCGTCCCGCTCCCGGTATACCTTCATGGCGCTTTCCACCAGGCTCTTGACCTTCGCCGGCTCGGTGTAGAACTCGACCGACATCTTCTCGATGACTGGCAGCTCTGCCGTGAAGAGGTCGATCAAGATGCGGCCGATGGGGGCGAGCGAGTCGAGGCCCTTCTTCACCGAGTTCTTGTGGATCCGAATCCAGATCTCGTTGCGCTGCCCCATATGGAAAGCGCCTTCGATGTAGTTGATGTACTGATGGATGCGGCGCTCGACCACCGCTTCCAGATCCTTGTCCAGCTGCTCCCCTGCCACGTCGATCTTGATGAACAGCGGCTGGGCGGAGTCGGGCGGCATGTCCTTGAGGTCCGGCCCGGTCACGGTGATCCGATCGTGCTCGACCTCCGCCGCCGGGCGGACGGTGACCAGTTCTCCCTTGCGCGGGACCTCGGGGCCGCCGAACTCGACGTGATACTCGCCCCGGCGAATGCGCTCCCCTTCGTACTGCGGGCCTACATCCACGACGTACATGGCTATCCTCCTCTATAGTCCCTGCCCCATGGTCAACCGAGCGCCGCCACCAGCCCCTGAAGGTACTCGATCCAGCGGTCGCCGCGCGCGGTCACCGGCACGGTGTAGTCGGCATTGGGATGGCCTCGCCGGCATATGGCGAAGGTGCGCAGGTGCGGCGCGAAGTGCTTCAGCGTGGACAGGCCGCGCTCGGCGAGATCGCAGCGCACGCCCGAGAACAGCACGAGGTCGTGCTGACCCTGGCCGCGCACTCCCTTCCAGTCCGGCATCTTCAAGAAATGCACGATCTCGATGATGTCATAGGTGGAGTCGGCCTTCTTGCCGTACTCCACCAGTTTCCGCTTGACGTGGGCGGTGGCGCAGATGGGTATATCCCGGGAGGCGGCGATGTTCAGGGCGTAGTCGATCAGCAGCTTGTCGCCGGCCGCAAGGCGCACCGCATCCGGTCCCAGCACGTACAGCGGGTTCTTGGCCCCGGCGATGATCTTGGCGGCTTCCGCCGGGTCGTCGACCACCCGGGCGGCCCGGGTGCCGGTCAGCACGTTCACCCGGTAATACGGGGTAGTC
>DOZU01000161.1 GCA_003517845.1 Clostridiales bacterium
CCCCCCGGCACAATGACGCCACCGCATCCATCCCTGAAGGAAAGGCGGTATTTATCACGAAAAAGAACTAACGGCGTGACAACTCAAGGGGGTGGATGTGTGAGGAAGCTGGCTGGGATCGTGTTGGTGCTGGCCATGGTCGGGTTGATGGTGACCGGCTGCCCACAGCGAGCTGCCGAACCGGCTCCGGAGATCAACATCGTCGTGGCCCAGGGGGCTGATGCCGTTTCCCTGGATCCCCACAAGACCAATGACCTGCCGTCGGCCCGGGTGATGCGGCACATCTACGACACCCTCGTCGTGCAGGACGAAGAGCTGGCGATCCAGCCCGGTCTGGCAACGGAATGGAAGCAGATTGACGATCTGACCTGGGAGTTCAAGCTTCGCAGGGGCGTCAGGTTCCATAACGACGAGGTATTCAAGGCGGCTGACGTAAAGTTCTCCTTCGACCGCCTGCTCAATCCGGCGACCGCGTCGCCGGGCGCGTTCATCCTCGCCGTGCTCGAGAGCGTGCAGGTCATGGACGAGTACACCGTTCGCCTCACACTGAAGCAGCCCTTCACTCCTATCCTGAGCCACCTGGCCCATAACGTCTCCGGCATCTTGAACCAGAAGGCGGTTGAGGCGGTCGGGGAAGAGGACTATGGCCGGCAACCGGTCGGCACCGGGCCCTTCACGTTCGTGGGCTGGGCGACGGGCGAGCATGTCGACCTGGCCCGGTTCGACGGGTACTGGGGGACGAAGGCCAAGCCGAATACCCTTCGCTTCCGGAATATCCGGGAGGGCGCGACCCGCGCCATCGAACTTGAGACCGGGGCGATCGACATAGCCTTTGACGTCGAGCCCGCCGACTACGAGCGGCTAAAGGGCCTTGACACGGTGCAGATCGTGCGCCACCCGACGCTGACCACCCACTACATCGGCTTCAACGTGCAGAAGCCGCCGTTTGACAAGGTCGAGGTGCGGCAGGCGATCAACCATGCGATCAACGTCGACGAGATCGTCGAACACGTGCTGCTCAACGTCGGTCGTAGGGCAACGGGCCCCATCTCGCCCGTGGTCTGGGGCGCCCATCCCGACCTGGAGGGCTACGCGTTCAACCCGGATAAGGCCCGGCAGTTGCTGGCCCAGGCTGGTCTGGCCCGGGGCTTCTCCACCACCATCTGGACGAACGAGAACCCCATCCGCATGAAGATCGCGGAGGTCGTCCAGCGGCGCTTGGCCGACATCGGCATCACCGTCGAGATCAAGGTCCTGGAATGGGGCACCTACCTCGCGGATACGGCTGCAGGCTTGCACGATATGTTCATCCTGGGCTGGGTATCCGTCACCGGGGACGCCGACTACGGCCTGTACTCGCTGTTCCACAGCAGCCAGTTCGGCAATGCCGGTAACCGGACGTTCTACAAGAACGAACGGGTAGACTACCTGCTGGACAAGGGGCGCACCTCCGCGGTAGCCGAGGAACGCCTCGCCGCCTACGAGGAGGCTCAGGAACTCATCGTCGCCGACGCTCCCTGGCTGTTCCTCAACGTTGGCGAGGGCGTGCAGGGACTGGGCAAGACCATAACCGGGTTCGTATGGCACCCGGCCGGGCATCATCGGCTCACGGGGGTAGGCAAGTAAGGTCGGTCGCGCAGTGACCGGGTGCGGGATGGGGCCATGCCCCGCCCCGCACCCCTATTCCCGGGTCCCCCGCTACCGCGAAGAAGGTGGGATGTGCCCGAGATGTCCAGGTACCTCCTGAAGCGATTGCTGATGGTCATTCCCGTCATGTTAGGTGTCTCCCTGATCGTCTTCCTGATGATGCACATCGGCGGGGGCGACCCCGCGCTGCTGTTGCTCGGGGAAAGGGCCACCGAGGAAGAGCTGCTCACCCTCCGCCGGGAGCTGGGTCTCCTGGAATCGATGCCGGTGCAGTTCGGCCGCTTTCTGCTTCGCGCGGTCCAGGGCGACCTCGGTCGATCCATCCGATCGCGGCGGCCGGTCGTGGCGGAGATCAGCGATCGGATGCCGGCCACCATCCAGTTGGCCAGCGTTTCGATGCTGGTGGCCACCGTGGTGGGGGTGACGGTAGGCGTCATCTCCGCCGTCAAGCCCAACACGCTGCTCGATGACGTCGCCACGACGGGAGCGCTGGCGGGTCTGGCCATGCCCGTCTTCTGGATGGGCCTCATGCTGCAGATAGTGTTCGCGGTTCAGCTTGGCTGGCTGCCCGCGTCGGGGAGGGGAGGGCTGCAGCATCTCATCCTCCCTGGGGTCACGCTCAGCACGGGGACGGCGGCGCTCCTCTTGCGCATGACGCGATCGGCGATGCTCGAGATAATCCGGATGGATTACATCCGCACCGCCCGGTCCAAGGGTCTCGGCGAGCGGGTGGTGATCTATCGACATGCCCTCCGTAATGCCCTGGTCCCGGTGGTAACGGTCATCGGCCTCGCCTTCGCGGCCCTGATGGGCGGAGCGGTCATCACCGAGTCGGTCTTCGCCTGGCCGGGAGTGGGCGCTTTCGCCATCGACGCGATCCGGGCGAAGGACATGCCGGTGGTCCAGGGGGCGGTGCTCATGCTG